>CAYVJW010000010.1:0-25471 GCA_964451885.1 uncultured Candidatus Peribacteria bacterium
AACAGGACTGGTTTTCTTGTGACTTATGATATACTGCGGTTTTTTCGGTTAATAACCTTCTACGAAAAAGTTACTTTTCCCTCTTTTAATTCTGCTTTTTTTGTGCTATAATAAAGGGATTTTATCTTCATAGAGAGTAATGAACGCATTGATTTGGTTAGCGGTCGTGTTGATAACAATAGCTGTTATAGCTGTTGGCGGTTATTATTGGTTTATTTTACCGTGGTATTACCGGATACTTTTTGTTGTTGGTTTAGTGTGTCTCATAGGATTTTGTGTGTATTACTTTTTTATAAAACCAAAAGACATGAAAAAGAAAAAGGAGGTAAAACCTGAGGCAATAGCTGATTCTAAAGGAGTGAAAAAAAGTGAAACTTCTGAAGAGAAAAAATCTTCTGGGTTTAGCCTTACACAAAAATTAAAAGATAAGTGGCAGGCGCATGTGGAAAGGAATAAGAAGAAGGCGGAGGAAGAAAAGAAGAATCTGGAAAAGATTAATGAATTTATCATAAATTTTGATCCGAAACGGGATAAGAAAAAACTGACTCCGGCTATTCGGAAAAAAATTGTCGGTATGGAAAAAATGTTTCGTGAAGGGACGATTTCCATGAAAGATCTGGTTGCTCCGGCTTCAATGGATATTTCCACCCATGATTTGAGAGTGAATTCACTTTATACGAAAAGCATACTGGTTTTTAATTATCCGCGATATCTGGAACCGAACTGGCTCAATCAGATTATTAATTTTGATGCGTCTATGGATATTTCTATTTTTATGTATCCGTCGGATTCTGGCACAATTCTCAAAATATTGCGAAAAAAGGTCGCCGAGATGCGTTCGACGAAGCATATTAATGAAAAAAAAGGTTTAGTCGAAAGTGTAGGATTGGAGACGGCACTGGAGGATGCTCAGAATCTTCGGGTTGATTTACAGCGCGGTAAAGAGCGGTTTTTTCAGGTAGGGATTTATTTTACCCTTTATTCTGATGACAAAGAAAAATTGAAACACACTACAAAACAATTGCAAACCCTTTTGGGTGGAAAGCTGGTTATGACCAGAGCGGCTGATTTTCGTACCGAACGAGCTTTTGAGTCCATACTTCCTCAGTGTACGGACATGGTGGAAGTTCACAGAAATATGAACACCAGCCCTCTTGGTACTACGTTTCCTTTTGTTTCTAGCACCCTCAGTTCCAATAGTGGGATTCTTTACGGAATAAACCGGCATAATAACTCTCTTATAATTTTTGACCGGTTTAAACTTGAAAATGCCAACTCCGTGCTTTTTGCTAAATCCGGTGCGGGTAAGTCTTATGCTGTAAAACTTGAAATATTGCGGTCTATGATGCAGGACACGGATGTGATTGTTATTGATCCTGAAAATGAATATGAAAAGCTGTCTAAAACTATTGGAGGAGCCTACACGCGTATATCTTTAAGCTCTAAGCACCGAATTAATCCTTTTGACCTGCTTAATCCTATTGGCGGGCAGGAGGCGGATACTGAATCTTTACTTAAAGAAAACATAATAAACCTTACGGGATTGATGAACCTGATGCTTGGGAAATTAACTCCAGAAGAGGATGCAATCATGGATAAAGCCCTTCGCCAAACTTATGAGATCAAAGGCATTACTCCTGAGGTGGAAAACCCAATGGATTATGAAATGCCGACCATGCATGACTTGCAAAAAGTTCTTGAATCTATGGAAGGCGGGAAAAGCCTGGCGGTAAGGCTTGAAAAATACACGGAAGGAACTTTTTCCGGTATTTTTTCCGAACAGACGAATGTTGACCTGGGAACAGGTTTAATCTGTTTTTGTATTCGTGATATGGAGGACAGGCTTCGCCCTATTGCCATGTATGTTTTGCTGAATTTTATCTGGAGCCGTATCAGGTCAAAAATGAAAAAAAGGCTCCTTGTGGTTGATGAGGCCTGGCATCTGGTGCAGCATGATGATTCCGGACGATTCCTGCATAATTTGGCAAAAAGAGCTCGAAAATATTATCTGGGAGTTACTACTATTACGCAGGATGTAGAAGATTTTTTGAGGTCTCCGTGGGGAAAACCTATTATTACAAACTCTTCTTTGCAGTTACTGTTAAAACAAGCCCCTTCGGCAGTAGAGAGTCTAGTAAAAAACTTCAATCTCACGGAAGGGGAAAAATATGTGCTCCTTAATGCCGGCGTAGGGCAGGGGGTATTCTTTGCTGGCGACCAACATGTAGCTATTCAGGTGATTGCGAGTACCGGGGAACATAAGCTGGTTACTTCGAATCCGGAGGAAATATTGGCAGTGAACAGTGAGTAGTGAACAATAATCACAAAAGTTCAAGCTGAATCTTTATTACTTGTTCTACATGACACATATCTTCCATGGAAATATTTCCCATTTTTTTTGATAGTCTTTTTTTGCTAACAGTTGCTATCTGATCGGCCATAGCTTTGCGTTTTTTCTTATTTATTACAACATAAGTTTCACATGGATACAAATGATCAATATTACTAGTGAGTGGAACAACTTGAATCCGATTTAAAAATTTGTTAGCTGAATTGTTACTAACAATTATTGCCGGTCTTTTTTTCTGAATCTCTCCCGCAATAGAAGGATTAAAATCAATCCACCAAATTTCACCTCGTTTCATCTTGTATATCTGTTATTAAATTTTCACTCCAATCTTCTGCTTCTCTTTCCCGCTCTTCCTCATTTGCCATATCCATGTAAGCATTTTCTAGATTTTTTTTAAGTACATATGGGCGAGCCAAGTTTTCTAAAAAACGGCTAATGCGACCAGATCCTATGACTGAATGCAGTGCATTATAAACTTCTTCATTGATTGAAATTGTGAGCTTTTTTTGCATGTTTTGTGATTAATACGTATATCTGTACGTATATTATAGAAATTTTATCAATTTATGTCAAAGAATTCCTTAATCTTTTGGACAAAATTCAGTTTTGAGGGTGACAGAAACTTTCCAGTTCAGAACCTCCGATTGGTCGAGTCTTTTTAGGGACTTAGCAGTAAATAACTTACCAATTTTAATATCTTTTTCTCCGTGTACTTCGTCAGAAAAACTTCGCCATATTATAATATGACTCAGCTTCTCTTTCTCGTACACGAAAAAAAATCTCATCAAACTTGGTAACTTATTTCCTGCCAAGCCCCTTAACTCGACCGCGGCACAAACTATATTTTTCATTTCTTTGGGTTTGTTGCAGCCAAGTAAAAACCTTTACGGCACTTTCCTTGGTTCAGGATGAAACCTCAGTTCATGGTCTTCCAGTATTATCTTTGCTCCCGGAATAAGGTAATCTGGATTTTTTTTTATTTTTTTTATTTGGATGTTTTTGAGGAGATGTTCAAGTTTTCTTGGTAACCTTCTGACTGATACTGGGTCAAGTTTTTTATACTTAGACGAGCAAGAGTTATTATTTATTTCTAAAAACATTTCTCGTAAATTATCCGGATCATAAAGCGACACATTTTGTGCATATGTTTTAAGTGCATAAATATCTTCTTTGCTTAATTTTAATGTTTTATCAGACATAAAATGATTGGGGCAAATTTTTCCGGCATGATTTTTGTCTGTTTTTATTTGGCGAAACAGCTTCAAAATTACAAAAACAAAAAATCTTGTCGTCCAGATTTGCCCATGGTGGGTTAGGATAAAAAAATCAATGTCTGAATCTTTTGTGGCTTTTCCTTGGGCAAGGGAACCGGAGAGGAAGATGGCGCGAATGCCGGGACAGTATTTTAGGATATTTGCCCAACGTTGTGCTTTTTTTAAATATCTCTGCATAGAGAATGTTATAAAGTTCTATATCTTCTGTATCTCCCACAGCTTCCCCATCTCTTCCTTCGCCCTCTCCGCAAAATCCTTCCCATCACTGGCATACAACACCGACCTCGTCACAGGAATCAGTACGCCTAGCCCATCCTTACGAATTGCTAAGACGTCCTCAATATTTCCACCTTGGGCTCCTACTCCCGGAGCCAATATCCACGCATGGGGCATTTCTTCGCGGAAGAATTTTAGGGCATCTGGATATGTTGCTCCTACTACGGCTCCTACAGAGGAAAAGAAATTTTTTGGGGATTGGTTGGTGATATTCCATTCTTCTACTTTTTCGGCAATTCTTATCGAAACCTCTGTATTGTCCTGGATTTCCGGAGCTGAGGGGTTAGAGGTGTGAACGAGGACGAATATCCCTCTTCCGTTTTCTTCACAAAGCTTTACAAAAGGCAGTATGCCATCATCGCCCAGGTAGGCGTTTACGGTTAATGCATCAGCTGACAAGGGGCCGTCGCCTAAATAAGCTTTAGCATAAGCTTCGGCTGTGGAACCGATATCGTTTCTTTTTCCGTCGATGATAGTAATCAATTCTTTTACTCTTGAATATGAAAGTAATTGCTCTAAAATTAAAATCCCTTTTGCCCCAAAAACTTCAAAATACGCCATTTGTGGCTTTATCCCACAAATCTTATCTTCACAGGCATCTATAATTTGTTTGCAAAAAATAAAAATCCCTTCCGGGGTTTTGGGGATATGTTTTGGTATTTTTTCCGGGTTCGGGTCAAGGCCGAGGATAAGGCAGGAGTTTTTTTTACGGATGCCGGTTTCGAGTTTTTCAGAGAAGTTCATTACTTAGATTTTAGGATAAATATTTGAAATTTAAAAATTAAAATTTAAAATTTCAAAAAAATCTCATGAAATACTCCTTCGACATCGAAAAAACTCCTCCTTTTTTGGCCTTTCGGGCTTTGCGTGAAATTGCTTCGAAGTCTATTGGGGAAGCTAATGTTTTGGACCTTTCCCAGGGGGAGCCGGGGTATGGGTTTTCTCCCAGCCGGAGGGGGCGGCGGTTTATGTCTTTTATTACGATGCTTGATGCTGATTTTAATGACCATCAGATGATTAAAAAACTCTTTGCTTATCGAAAAAGAGAAGAACTGTCTGAGATTGAAGCAAAGATTGAGCAGGTAGCTATGGATAATTTTTCTCCTGTAGTGGCGAAGGAATTGTTATCTGATTTTTATGAATTTATGGGAAAACTTGAAGGTATTTTAAGAAATCAAAAATTAAGCCTTTCCCGATTTGATGTTTATTACGAACTTTTCAAGTATTCTACACTTTCGGGAGGGCGTTATCCCCAGCCTACGGGACATCTACTCCTTCAAGCAGTTTCTGCGGAGGAATATTCTGAGTATTTAGGAGTTAAGGTATGGCATGATGAGCTTATTACTATTTCTGGCGCGTCCCATGGTATCGGGGCGGTTTTTAAAGCTCTCGGGAGAGAGGGGGTAGGTTTTTTGAAGGAGGATGATACGGTGTGTATGACTTCTCCGGTGTATGCGCCTTATAATGTTATTTTTAACCAACGCGGCATCCATGTGAAGTCTCTTTATGTAGATCCCGAGTCCGGAAAAATTGATCTTAAAAGAGTGGCGGAACTAAAAAAGTCCAAGGATCGTATAAAATGTATTATCCTTATTGATCCGAATAATCCGACCGGGTTTGCGGCAAACGATGAATTTTTAAGCGCTGTGGCTGAAATCGCGGAAACACATAATTCATTAATTGTTACTGATGAGGTTTATTTTCGTTTTTTTGAGGGAAAAAAGAGTATTGTCAGCATTCCTTCAGCGGCAAAAAGAACCGTCCGGATTGATTCGCTTTCAAAAATAGAACGTTCTACAGGGCTTCGTGTGGGGGATATTTATGTGTCCAAGGAGGCTAATGAATTTATAAGCGAAAATATTCTTGGACATCATATCGGCGATTACCCTGATTTTCATAACTTGTTAATTCTTGCAAAATCTCCGGGTGGGAGGAATATCGGGCTTTTTCAGCATATTACTGGCATCCCGGGACCTTCTATTTCCATGGCGCTAGCTCATCTCATCCTTGGTAAAGATGAAAGAAAGTATTTTGTGGGCGATGTGATGAAAAAAATGGAAATTTTCTATGAGGCGATAGGATTGGAACGAAAGGATAATATTTATTATGGCATGTTTGATCTCGCTCATATTGAGTCTGCTGAATGTGCTAAACTTTGTATTGAAGAAAAACTTGAACGGATTGCTAAAAAAGGGGTGGTACTCATGCCGGCAAATTTGTTTTTCTCCCGCAGTGATAGAAGAAGAAAGAATAGGCAAAACTTTATACGGGTTTCTTTGCCGAATTTGAGTTTTGAAAATACGAGGAAGGCCGCAGAAATAATAAGGAAAACACTCGAAAACTAGTTAGGGGCTTGGCAGGAAATAAGTTACCAAGTTTGATGAGATTTTTTTTCGTGTACGAGAAAGAGAAGCTGAGTCATATTATAATATGGCGAAGTTTTTCTGACGAAGTACACGGAGAAAAAGATATTAAAATTGGTAAGTTATTTACTGCTAAGTCCCTTACTTGCAATCTGATTCAACAATACCCCTATTTCTCCCCCCAAAAACGTCAGCATAAGCACTAACAAAAATTCTCCTGTAAAAACACCGGCTATAAATTTCCAGAAATTCATCCTTACAATACCGGCTGTGTAGCAAATCAGGTCGGTCGGGACTAAGGGGAGAAAGCTCCATGCTGCAACGATGTAAAAACCATGTTTCTCTACTAGTTTATGGACTTTTTTGGCTTTTTTTGGGTATTTTTTCTCAAAAAGCTTGTCAAATCCCATTACTTCGGAGAAAAAATACATTATCACGGCTGAAAGCATGATTGCCGTTAAAGAAACCCAAAAGATAAGTTTTGGTGGGAAAATGATGGTTTCGACTAATACGAATGGAGTAGATGGAATATTGGTGGAATTTTTCAAAAAAAAGAGTCAGGTTTTTTGTGAGCTAAAACAACCAAATGACTCAATATTTATGAAATAATATGATAGGGAAAATAAAATTATAAAAATCCAGATAACGAGAACGACTTTTCTTAAGCGTTGTATAAAAGCCTGCATTGTTTTTATCCATTAATAATATATCGCATTATCAGTAAATATTTTTCATCAAAAAATTCACCAAATTCTTCTTCTTTTATCCACTTGTATTCTACTATTTCTTTCCCATCAATTTCAACCTTCCCCCCTAAATATTCCGCCCTGAAAAACGAAACTCGTGCGCCAGTTATTTCCGAATCATGGCGTTTGAAGTTTTTTGGAAAAAGATACTTATAGACTCCCACTGGTTCATTATCTAAAAATCTCACATTCATGTCTTCTCCACATTCCTCTTTTAGTTCACGTTTCGCCGCAACGATCAACGTTTCTTCCTTATCTATTCCACCTTGCGGAAATTGCCAGGCATGATCTTTCCTTGGTTTTCTTACTATTAAAAATTCCTTGAGAGGGGTTGAGTACGGTCTTGAAAGTATCACTCCCGCAACTTCCCTCAATTCCCCACTCCAATTTGCCAATTCCAGCCAAAAATCCGGCCAGGATTTTGCTACGCATTCGGGATTGGTGATTTCGAAATCTAAACCTAAAACTGTTTTTACAACACCAAAGACCATTGCAATCCGATGATCTTCATAAGATTTAATTTTTAATTTATAATTTTTAATTTTTGATTTTTGATTTCCTACTATTTTTATCTCATTTTTCATCACTTCAACGCTTACTTCCAAATGCTGTAAACCCTCTGCCATTGCTTTTATTCGGTCGCATTCTTTTACCCGGAGGCTTTCGAGGCCTATAAAGTGTGATTTTCCAGTTGCGAAGGCTGCCAAGATCATGCCGGTCATGGAGACGTCGGGCATTTTTGAGAAATCTATCTTTCCCAATGGAAGTATTTTATCGGGAGGAATTATTTCAACTTTTTCTCCTACCCGCTTTATCTTTGCTCCGCATTTTTTGGCTACATCAAGGAATCTTTCATCTCCTTGGAGTGTTCGTGTACCAAAGTTTACAATAGAAATCGGCTGTTTATCGAGGATTGAAAAAGCAATCGGATAACTCGCAGAACTGCAGTCTGCGGGGATAGTATAGGTTCCGGGAGATTTTATGTCCGGATAAACACGAAAATACGTGAAATCACCACTCACGTCTACTCTTACTCCCCAAATCTTCAACATTTCCAGAGTCATTTCTACATACGGGCGAGATAGAATTTTATCAGTAATCTTTATCTCCAATCCTTCATCAATTCTCGAAGCGACCAAAAGTAATCCACTCAAAAACTGCGAAGAAGTCTTACCCGAAATTTCTATTATACTTCTCCCCTTAATAAGGGGAGATTGAGAGGGGTTTTGGGAACAACCTTCACAGCCTTCCTCAAACCTTGCCGGCAAATACCCCTCTTCCCCCAAATACTCAATCCTTACTCCTAATTCCCCAACCGCCTTAAAAAGATCTCCAAACGGCCTCTCGTGCATCCTTTCCACTCCCCGAAGAGCAAAGCTCCCTTCAACAAGAGCCGACAATGTTGTGAGAAACCGAGCCGGAGTTCCCCCGTTTCCAATAAAATTATCTGAATTATTTCCTTTTAGTTTCCCAGGCGGAATAACTTTCCATTCTTTTTTGCTTAATTTCTCAAATTTTACACCAAAATTAGCCAGTGCATTCCTTAAATACCGTACATCATCACATTCTAATAAATTTTTTAGTATGGTCGATTTATTAGAAATGGCGGCTAATATCAAAGCGCGGTTTGATATGGATTTTGATCCAGGGACAGTAATTTTCTTCATTTTAGTTTTCTTTATTTTGACTTGATAACGTAATTTTAATACATATGTGTAAGTATATTTTAACTATATTATCATGAATAAAGATAAAGAGTCCAATGTAGAAATGTCTGAAGAAAATGCCACTTTTCAAGCTTCCTTCATAACAGTCTCTGTAAGCGCTGGTATGGCCTGTATGTCAGGAATGCCGGGGAGGGAAATAAAGAAAAAACCTTCCAAGTGGCGGAGGTAATTATTTTTGATCTTTTACAATGGAAAAACAACGCAGCTATGAAGCTGATGTCGGCAATTTCCTTATTATTTATATACTGGGAAAAATGGATTCGTATATTGCGGAAATCACGAAGGTAAACCCATTGGAAGTGAAGGTTGAGGAAACCGGGTCTTATTCATGTCTTAAAACAGGACTTGTTCAGGCAAAAGAAACAGAAATGTTTCAACGCGATCTTCGGAAGAAGACACATCGTTTTCTCGAAGAAGTAAAAAGGAATGATCAAGAAGTATTTTGTGGCTTGACCAGGCTTGGCTGCAAGGATGGAAAGCTACGCAAAGTTTTATTACCATCGGCAGAGTAAGTTCATTTTTTACTACTAATTGTTTACTGTTATCCTGTCACCCTATATATCTCCTCCAACGTCGTTTTCCCACTCAACACCTTCAATATCCCGTCTTCATAAAGTGACAGAAAATCTGTTTTTTCTCTTAGGTATTTTTCGATATCCACGTCTGATTTTCCCTTTAAGATTAATTTTTTCAGTTCCTTTGTTACTAAAAAAGACTCGCAGATTACGCTTCTCCCTAAATATCCGGTATGGTAACAGGCTTCACAACCTACTTTTTCCGGAATTTCTTTTAAAATATTTAAATTTGGGGCGACTTTTTTAAGTTGTTTGATACTTTTGAGGAGTTTTAGATCTTTTGTAATCGGTTTCATTTTCGCGCATCCACATACTTTTCGTACAAGCCTTTGGGCAAACACGGCGTTAAGGCTGGAAGCAATGTTATAATCTTCCAGTCCCATACTTCTTAGCCGGGCAATAGCCCCAACGGCTGAGTTTGTATGTAATGAGCTAAAAACTATGTGTCCCGTAAGAGAGGCTTCTGAGACTAGCTTTGCTGTCGGAAGTCCTCGAATTTCGCCGATTAATATTACATCCGGATCATGCCAAAGAAGCGCTTTCAGCCCGCTTGAAAAAGTGTAGCCTTGTTTTTCGTTTATGGGAGATTGGGAAACTCCTTCCATATGGTATTCAACCGGATTTTCAAGTGTAACTAGTTTTCTGCTAGGTGAATTAAGTCCTGAAATCATTGAATATAATGTTGTCGTTTTTCCGCAGCCGGTCGGACCGGTGACCAAGACCATTCCTTCCTTTTGTTCCAGGGCTTCTGAAATTTTTGCTTTTGCGGGATCTGAAAATCCAAGTTCTTTAAAATCCTTGATTCCATTTTGAGGATCTAATATGCGCATTACCACAGAATCCAAGTTTTCTGTCGGGAGTGTTGACACCCGAATATCAATCCTTCGGCTATTTGCCCCAATCGTTATTCGCCCGTCTTGTGGGATGTCGGACAGGTTTGATTGCATTCCGCTTTCGTATTTAATCCGGGTGATTATTTTCTTTGCTTTTTCGTATGTAATTGTAAGTACAGGATGTAGAACTCCGTCAATTCGAAATCTTAACAATACTTCGTCATTCATCGGCTGAAAGTGTATATCTGATACCCTTGAAGCGATAGCGGTTAGTTCTATTTCATTTATAGCTTTTTCCGGTACTAGTATGCTTATTTTCCTTTTCAGTTCCTGGAAAGTTTTTACTCTGTGTTCTAGTGTTTCTGTTGATTCTTCTTCAAAATTACTCCTTATTCTTACCTTTTTTTTGTTTAATAACTCGGATTTATAAGCTTCCATGGCTTCTTTTAATCCGCTTTGTGAACACAGATGAATTTCCGGGTTTAGTTTTTCTGATTTTAATTTTTCTGCTAATAATCTTGTTTTTTCTGTTTTTGGGTCAATGGCAGCTACTTTTAGTACTTTCTTATCATGATAAAAAGGAATTAATTTCGCTTTTTTTGCCTCTATCTGTGAAACAGTTTTCAAGATATCAATGTTGTTGAATGGGACCTTCCCGATATCTACATAGGGATATCCAAGTTTATTTGCATTTTTAATTACTTCCCGTTCTTCGAATTCACGGTTTATTTGTGATATGGGAGTGTTTTTGGGTTCAAAAATTGCCATCGTATTATTATACCCTAGTTTAAAGGATAAATCAATTGACAACCCATGCTTTAATCAATAAAGTCTAAAAAGTAAAATTAATCTCTCTTCAATAACATGTTATCCAAAACTCGTTGGCGAAAAAGGCTTCGAACTCATGGTTTTCGTGCCCGAATGCAGACAAAAACCGGTCGCAGGATTATTGCCGCCAGAAGAAAGAAAGGGAGGGCAATGCTTAGTGTCGCACCGAAGCAAACATCATGGAAATGAGATGAACTTAGTTGGTAGATGGTAGAACTTAGAGAAAAAAATTATATCTCTTTTTATAATCTAAGTTCTAATTCCAATGATCTCAAAGCCTTATCGTTTCACTTCCCGTCTCTTCGACCGGTGTTTTAAAAGATCTCGGAAATTTCGGGCTGGAAAAATTATGTTTTTGACTTCGGATACCAAAGGTTCTCGGCCTCATTTTTCTGTAGTGGTGGGAACTAAATATTCCAAAAAAGCTGTGATTCGCAATCGGCTTCGACGCCAACTTTATGAAATTATCCGTAAAAGAGTACTTCCTTATTTTCATGGGAAAAATGTCATTTGCCTTTACAATGGAGACAAAAACGGGCAAAATTCTTCGGATCTGCAAAAGTCATTTTTTCAGTTTTTGAGTTTTATGAAAAGGGTGCAAGGGGCAGGAAGGAAAAGAATTAGAAATTAAAAATTCTATGTATCAAGTATTTAATGAAAAAATTCAACGAATTCATAAAATCTTTTTTCATCTGGTTTATTGTCTTTTATTTACTGTTACTTGTGACAGATTCTTTTTTTGCGTCTGATAAGGAGGTGCAAAAGATTTCAGAAATTAATATTGTTCCGGTTTCCCAATCTATTGTCGTAGGGAATCTTGCAGAATTCACTGTGGATAACCGTCTTTCTGAAAAGATTTCGTTTACTTCACCCTGTGAGAAGGCCGGTACTCTGAATATCTTTCGGATTGTGAATAATCAACAAGTCAGTATTTCAAATTTTGAAAAATGTGACGGAAGAACTGTTCCAAATTTAAGTATTCCTTCAAACAGTTCCGCTTATTTTGCTTTTAAGGATTTTAATGCGGATACTTTTTCCGAGGAGGGTAAATATCAAGTTGAAATGAAGTTTAGTACTGAAAATGGGAATGAGATGGCTATTCTCTCCGGACAGGTTGAGTTTGAGGAACCGGGTATTTTCAGGCAGCTTTTTCGCGCTTTGATCTCCAAGCCGCTTTTTAATCTGCTTGTTTTCTTTACTAAAAATATTCCCGGTCATTCATTCGGTTGGTCTATTATCATATTGACGGTTCTTGTGAGGATCCTCCTTTTTATTCCCAATCAAAAAGCCATGCGTTCACAGCATGAACTTCAAAGGCTCCAGCCTAAGATGGAGGAATTGAAACGAAAGTACGGAAAAAACCAGCAGATGATGGCTCTTAAGACTATGGAACTTTATAAAACTCATAAGATAAATCCTATGAGTTCCTGCCTTCCGATTTTATTTCAGATGCCATTTTTGATTGGCATTTATTTTGTGGTGAGGGAGGGGCTTTCGCCGCATCTTGATTATCTGTTGTATTCTTTTAATAAAGGTGTAGATTTAAGTGTCGTGGATCCGATTTTTTTGACTATGGATTTGGGGAAACTGCCGATTTGGTGGGGACTTCCGATTTTAGTAGCAGGGGTTCAGTTTATGGCTATGAAACTTTCTTTTGCTACAGCGGAAAAGAGAAAAAAAGCAACAAAGTCCCCCACTCCGGAACCGGAGGGGATTGCCGGCCAAATGCAACAGATGCAAAAGATGATGCTCTATTTTATGCCGGTGATGATCGGGTTTTTTACCGCTACTTTTCCGGCGGCAGTGGGGATTTACTGGTTTACTTCTACGGTTTTTGGAGTTATTCAGCAGAAGGTGCTTTATTGGCAGATGGATAAACCGCATGTAGTAAGGGTTAAAAATTAAAAAAGTTCCCCCAAGCATCCATGCCGAGGGGAAGGTCGTTTTAGAAGACACGAAAACCGATGTTACTGGTGTCGTCACTTCAAATACTCAAGTGCTCGCTCGATCAAATCCTCCCCCATTGGTACTTCGATGTCTGGTTTGATACCTATACTACTAACTGTTTTTCCAGACGGGGTTTCCCATTTTCCTGATGTGATTAGCAGTGCTCCGTTTGTGATAGGTTCCCCACTCGATGTCAATCTCGATATCAGTGGGATTGATTTTTGGCTCGTCCCTTTCCCATAACTCCTTCTTCCTATGACAGTAGCTCTTCCGTTTTCCTGGAGGGCAGCAGTCACGACTTCAGAGGCTGAGGCAGACCCACTATCGATAAGGACAACCATAGGGATGCCTTCGGCAATGAGTGTTTCGTCCGCAACAAATGGTGCTTCGGCCACAAAGTCTTCAAGGTTTTCATCATAGTCTTTGTACAACCAAAACATGATTGTTAGGTCTTCTTTGAGGAAAATGTTTGACGTTTCGATGGACGCGTCAAGTTTTCCTCCCAGATTGTTGGTGAAATCCAGGATTAGTCCCGAAATCGGCTTGGAAAACCCCGTTACCGCTTGGTCGATTTCTTTCGCCGTTTTTTCTCCGAAATATTCAACCTTCACATAGCCGACATCCTTACCAACTATTTTTGAGAACACTGATGGAATACGCACTTTTTCACGAGTGATCGTGATAGAAGGAAGCTTTTCCTTTGTTCCAGGACGATTAATATCGATCATTACGGATGTCCCTGGTTTTCCGATAAGAAGAGTCTTGATTTCACTAGTGGTGAGGTTTTCCATGAATTCTCCGTTTACGGTGATGATTTCGTCTCCTTTCTGGATACCGGCGCGTTTGGCAGGACCATCAAAGACATTTCTGATCATTGGCAGCTTTTTGTCTTCTTTCCGAAAGGATATGCCGATTCCCCCAGAAATCTCCTGGTTGTGGACTTCTTCTTTTTTGCGATATTCCTCTTCTGGAAGGTAGTCAGAGTGTTCATCCACGATCTTTGCCATAGCTTCAATACAGGGGATGGTGTCTAATTCTCCTTCTTCTTCTGGTTTCTTGGGCAGTTTTCTGAACTTTTCACATGCATGGATCAGTTCCCCTATATCAGGGGGGTAAAGGGCATGTTTCATGATCAGAGCTAACGCTTTCGCCGAGTCCGGCCATCCGTATGGTGGGTAGGAATGTGCAGGTGTTGCTCCAGAAACTATGAAAATAGCTCCCAGACAAATAATGAGTCCCCATTTCGATACAATTTTAAAAACATGCATCATGACTCGCCTCCTTCTCCTCGTGGGCATTGACTACGGTTTAAGGGTTTAACGCGCGTTTGTTTTTCGAGCTGGCAAAGAGCAATTGTTATTAATAGGGTTATTTTCGGGAATGTAAATTTTTTTTTATTTTTTTGTTATTGGTTAGCTATAACCATTTCCAATGCTGCACCGGTGCAACAGAAAGCATTTCTATATCTATTTTATCTTCCGGTGTTTTTACTTCATTTGCGTATTCTAATAACTCTTTAAGTCTTTTTTTGTACATTTTCCATTTATACTTTAATGATCTTGTTCGTTTTTCTGTGGGAAGTTTCTTCGCCGCTAGTCTTTCTTCTTCAAAAAAATCGTAAACTCCTTCTCTTTCACTCATTATCTTATAAATATCGTTCAATGGTTCATTTTCATATAAACGTGCTATTATTTCATTTTTGGCTCTGACTAAAGGTTTATCCCCTTTCTCCTCAGAAAATTCAGAAAAAATAATTTTATTTATTTGATGCCGTTCTTCATGATCCATTGTACGATCTAATTCCTCCCCCTTTTCTCCTTTTGAAACGGTAATAGTGTTATTTAATTCAGTGATATTAACTTCATTGTCGGCGAATCCGACTATTTCTGCAGCTTCTTTTTCATCTCCGTAAATAAGCGCATAATCTTTATTATTGTACATATTAAAATGTATAGAACCCACCATTTTATACACCCTTACAGGCCCCTGCAATTTTTTTCCTTTTAAATCAAATAATTGTTCAAGTGCTTTTTGAGGATCTTTTTCGAATTTCGGATAATATTTATTTATGGCTCTCGTCCTTTCTATTGCCTTCTGCATACCTAAAATTACCAGTTCTAACTGATCTGGGTGGAGTTCTTTTCTAACCTCATCAATTAGAAAATATTCAATTAATTCCAAAATTGAAGCTTCCGGCTGTTCATCTAAGTATATATAAACATCATCAACAATATTGGCGATAGCCTCATATTGATTTCGCAGTAAACTTCGAAGATGAATAATTCCTTTACTTACTGCATTTTTTTTATCCTGTGGCGATAAATCGGATGAATATGGTTTATGAGTTAATGGATCTATATTTCGGATGTTTTTTATTGTTGATTTCAAAGTAGGATTGTTATTGTCATAGATATCTTTTATCAAATATTTAAATTTGCCGGTATTTATTAAATGAAGGTTTAGTAAATGTTTTAATAGCGGTTGTGTACCAGGAAGAAGGAAAAGTTCTCCCAGTAATGAGTCCATATGAATCTTTTTTTCCTCGGCAAAATCCACAAGCCTGTTGTAAAGATCTTCAATATCTCGATAAACAGATTTTAATTCTTCTTCGTTTTCCACTGTACGGGCAATTACTTCTTCTACTTTTGCCGTAGTATCTTTATTAAGTGATTCAGCTCTCTGTAATGAATTTAATCTTGCATTAAGCTGGTTTCTTTCTTCTTTTAGTTCTGCTTCTTCCATGGATAAAACCAAATCCAGATCATCATCGGGCTGATCATGATATATAAAACGGCTTTTCTTGTGGGATATTTCTTTTTGGTACATTGCAAAAATTAGCATTCTATTTATTTTAACATTATTTACTTAAAAAATCAAAAATATTTACTTTCCTATATCTTCGAAACGATTATATTTCAATAGATGAAAAAAATATTTCTCGGTTCCGATCATGGGGGCTATGGGCTTAAGCAAAAGATTATTGAGTTTCTGCAATCTAAGAATTATGAAGTCGAAGACGTAGGGTGTTATAGCGATGAAAGTTGTGATTACCCTCCTTTTGGAAAGGCTGTGGGGAAAAAGGTTGTAGAAAATAAGGGGGCGCTAGGGATAGTGACTTGCGGTGCTGGAGTGGGGATATCTATTGCGGCCAATAAAGTAAAAGGGGTTCGATGTGTTCTGGCAAATTCTGTAGAGCAAACGAAACTTGGACGTGAGCACAATGATACAAATGTGTTATCCATGGGAGGAAGGACTCATTTTGATGATGATCCGCTTGATATCGTGGACACTTTTATTTCTACACAAACGGATACTTCTAATAGGCACATGAGGAGGAGGGGGATGTTGGATGAACTTTAATTTCTATTTCAATGAATTCTCCCATTATCGTCCTCGAAGGACTTGATGCCTGTGGAAAGTCCACTCAAACGGAAATTCTTCTTAATAATCTGAAAAATAAGGATATTTCGGTGGGATGGAAGAGGTTTCCGGGGTATGAAAATAATCCTGCCGGGGCGCGTATTGCGGCTTATTTGCGTGGGGAGCTTGGGGATTTGAATGCAATTAATCCAGAGATGATTGCTTCTCTTTATGCAGCAGATCGGCTTTTTGAGATTGATGAGGTGGAAAAATTACGGTCTGCGAACGATATTGTTATTTTTGACCGGGGGGTTTCTTCTAATCTTATTTATACCCCTGCTAGAGGCAGTAATCCTGAGGAAGTTGATGAGCTGGAGAAATATGTAGAAAAACTTGAATATGAGATCTTTGGTTTTCCTCGCGAAAGCCTGGTGATTTTTCTGGATGCGAGTTTTGAGGCCAGGGAAAAGATACATGCGGCTAAAAACCGCTTGACTGATCTTCATGAGTCTGATGAAAAGTACTTAAAAAAAGTGCGAGATGTTGCGTTAGGTAGGTGTGACAAGGATTTTCGATGGGTTAAAATTCCGGTTGATGAGAGGGGGGAATTGAAGTCTCGGGAAATGGTGGCGGAGGAAATTTTGGCGCTTGTGTTGGAGAAGTTGCAGAAAAAAGACTCATCCGCAATGAAAGAAGTGGAAATACATTCGTTTAAAAAGTGAAAAATTAAAGGTTCTCCAGTTCTGCCAATACATCTTCTTCCATTTTCTTCTCTTTCGCTTCATGGGCAGCTTCTTTCTTTTTGACTTCTGCGGCATGGGCAGCTCTTTTGGCGCCTTTTTCTTTGGCTATTCGGGCGGCCTCTTCGGGTGAAATTTTCTTTTTGGCGTATTTTTTTTCTATTTCTTCGAGTTTTTGGCGTTCCCGGGCGAGGATGTCTTTGAGTTTTGCTATTTGTGGTTCGTTCATGACCTCGTAGAGGTTGAACCAGTATTGGCGTTCGTTGTCGTCCATTGATTCTGAGCTCATGATTAGTTTCATGAGTTCTTCGTCCTGGAGCATTTTTTCAGGGATGGTGAAGTCTTTTATGGTTTTGCCGGTGGGGGTTTTCATTTCAATTAACAATTAGTAATTAACAATTTTCAATTAAATTTTTTTAATTATAAATGAAAAATTATTATTCGGGAGGTTTTTTTGAAGATTCTGATTCTGTTGGTTTTAAGTATTTATTAGAGTTGAGATTTTTATAAATTTTCTCTAATTGCTCAAAATCGTCGAAGTCTCCTACCCTACCGTCTTCTGTTTTTATTATTAAATCTCCACTTCCAATAGTAATATCTGGATTATGACTAATTTGTCCAAAACCAATGACTGGATTCTCCTCTATACTTACAACATTAACATTGCTATCTTTTATTAATTTTAATAGATTAAAAGATATGTTTCCAGATTCACCCCATCCGGTTCCTATTTCATCAGAAACTGCTTCACCGGAAATTAATCGCAAAAATTTTTGTACTTTCGAATCTTCTAATAAACTAACTATTTCTTTAGCCTCTTTTGTTTGCATTAAGTCTTTCAAGTCATCTTCATCGTGCATATCAATTGTTTCGTTCATGACTTTAAAATTTACGCTTGATGGCCATTTGTCGAGGGTTTTTCCATGGAATAATCTGGTTATAGCTCCCTCTCTTTCAATATTATCATCCGCAATATCAACCGGATCATTCCATTCACCTTTTTCGTTTTTGAATTTTATTTGCTTTTTATCCGGGGTCAGTTGCACTAATCCCTTTTCTTCTAATTTTAGCAATGCCGTGTAGTTTTCAAATTTAATTCCATTTGATATTCTTGCTGCTTCGTAGGCTAGTGTTCCTGCTTTTGCATTCAGCATTTTATCACAGGTATCTTTTATATCTTCTGGTGAATCCAATTTATTAAGTGATTCTTCCAATTTGTTTTCATTTGTTGATACGTTATAAAATCCGTTTAATTTTAATCCTGAAGTTTCCCATCGCGGATCTTTTTTTATTTTGTCTATAGCTTCTTGCTTTTCTATTTCATCGATTTTATTTTTCAATTTATCCACAGCTTTATTCTCTTTTCCTTTGTTTCGTTTTTCTCGCCACTGTTTAAGCTTATTACTTAATCCCTCTGGTAGTATTTTTTCAAAAAAATCACCTCCTGCACTTCCGATCATACTAAAGAATTTCTTCAGTGCTTTCATTACGGTATAAAACATTTGGCCTAGTCGTGATCTTGGTTTTCGATCCTGGAATTGTTCGAAAGTCCCTTTATAACCTTTCATCACCATATTTTCATATTCTTTTGCATCTTCTTTCAAGCTTCCATCCTTTTTTCTTTCTCCAGGCGGAATAGATTCTATAAGCTTTATTGCTTTTTCTAAATCAGATTTCTTTGATTCATCTATTTTTTCTAATTTAAAACTCTTCTCCCACTTGGCCTTGAATTTCGGGTCATCTAGTTTTTTCGTGATTTTTTCAATGTTTATTCCTTTCTTTTTAAAAGCTTCGGGAAAATGCATTTTAAGAAGATGTACTTCAGGCGAAGGAGCGGACATAAGTCCTCCTGCAATGACTGCAAGTTCTTTCTTTCCTTCGGCGGCTTTAGCGTTGACTTCTTCTGCGCATTTTAATACATGGGCTTTGAATGATTCGTAATCATAAAAATTGCCTGATTCCATAAGAGCTTGAGGTGGGTTTTCGGTTGGTTTTTGAGAAGACATAGGTGAATTTGATAGAAGTTCTACACCAGGCTTCTTTTTCTTATCTAATAATTCCCTGGCTTCCTCCATACTACTTAAAAATCTCTCAAATCTTTCCCCTTCAGGGATTTCTATAATTTTTTTAAATATCGGATGTTTATTTAATTCCGGATCATTTTTTAATTGTCGAAACTTTTCTTCAATATAATTTTTAAAACTTGCCTCATTCATTCTCGAAACAACTTGAATATCTTTCTCTGTGGATCTGAACATTTTCGCAAAAAGTACATTCGCTAAACTTGAGGTCTTAACCGGATCTTTCGGAATAGATTTTAAAAGATCTAAAAAAGTTTCTTTAGCAGCCCTGATTCTCATTATTTCCGGTGTTGCTTCTGCATCGGATTCTCTTGCACTTTCTTTTGGATTTGCAACTGTTTCAATACCAACACCAAGTCGTTTATTCAACCATTTGAGTTTTTTTCCGTTTGGATCGTTTCCAACAGACACTTTCATTGCCTCTATAACTTCTCCCTTTATCGTATCCCATTCGGGAAGTTTCTTCAGTTTTCCAATTAGATTTTTAGCTCGATCAAGAGCTTCATTAACAGTATTATCTAATTTTTCTTCCCCTGACTCCACCTGCTGCAAAAATTCAGCTCTCTCCTGGCTCAAATCGATTTGTTCAATCGCATCTGAGACCTTTTCTTTTCCGCTTTCACTAGGGGCGGAAGATGGAGCTTTGCTTGGTTCTGTCATATAAAATATATTTTTTTATTTTATTAATACTTACCTTCCTTCTAATTTCTAAAACAAATGAGATATTTCCGCTTTCTTTTTTTTAATCAATTCAACAAGCCTGTCTATTTCTTCTCGTGGAATATCCTCTAATCTCGGATGAAGACTGTCTACTTTTTTTTCGATGCCGGCTAGAATTCTATTTTTCATTTTAATTATTAATTTTCAAAATTTTTATTTTTTAACTTTTGACTTTACAGACTTTCGACTCTTCAGTATTTCCCGCAGTTTAACCTCTAATGAAGAGAGCATTTTTAGTTTTTCTTTGTTTGAAATTGTGTTTTTTTGGGTGGGCATGCCGAAATTTGGTTCAGTAAATCTATTCATTGTAACATAAGTGAAAGCAAAAAACAAATGAAAATATTGTAATGATGATCTAATCATTTAAAATGAAGCAAATGAAAAAACTTCTCATCACCGGTGGCGCGGGTTTTATCGGGTCGAACTTTGTTCATCATATTCTTGCTAACCGCGACTATCACATAGTAAATCTCGATAAACTTACGTATGCCGGTAACCTTGAAAATCTTCGTGCTATTGAAGATCATTCGAATTATAAATTTGTGAAGGGGGATATTGCGGATGTGATGTTGATGGATGATCTTTTTGGGGCGGAAAAATTTGACGGGGTTATTAACTTTGCTGCTGAAACGCATGTGGACCGGTCTATTGAAGACTCAAATCCTTTTATATCTACCAACATCGTCGGAACACACGTCCTGCTGGAGATGAGTCGGAAATATGGGATAAAGCGCTATCATCAGGTATCTACTGACGAGGTATATGGGGATCTTGGTGACGATTCAACGGATTTTTTTACGGAAAACCTGTCTCTTTCTCCAAACTGCCCGTACGCTGCAGCGAAGGCTTCAGCGGATTTGCTGGTGCTCAGTTGGTTTGAAACCTACGGGTTGCCGGCTCTTATTACTCGATGCTCTAATAATTACGGACCTTACCAATTTCCGGAAAAGCTTATCCCCTTCTTTCTTTTTCGCAGTATGAACGATAACCATCTGCCGGTTTACGGGGATGGGAAAAATATTCGGGACTGGCTTTATGTGATTGACCATTGTGAGGCTATCTTACTGGCTTTTGAGAAATCTGATCCGGGAGAAGTTTGGAATATTGGAGGGCATAATGAGAAAAACAATCTGGAGATTGTTGATTTGATACTTCGTAATATTTCTGAATCAAAATCCCGAATTACTTTTGTCGACGACCGAAAAGCTCATGACCGACGCTACGCGATGGATGCGGCCAAGATTGAAAGGAAGCTGGGATGGCGGCCGAAGCATACTTTTGAGGAGGCTTTGCCGAAAACTATTGAGTGGTATTTGAGGAATAAAGAGTGGGTTGAGTTTTGTAGAGGAAAGGTGTAAAAATATGATGTCAAAATTTAAAATGAAAAAAACATTACTCATTCTCGGTTTATTTATTTTTTTTCCAAACTTAGTCCAGGCTAATAGCATACGCCCGGAACTAAATGTGTATGTCAGCCCGGAAAACAAACCCACTCAACGTCTTTTGCCGGGAAGTAAGGATGTTGAGGTTCTTCGTTTTCGCCTTACTCCAACGAATCATCCAAAAAGCGGCCCAATGCTCGAGAGTTTGAAATTCAAAAGAGAGGGCAGTGATGACCGGGGGCAACTGGTGCGTTATAAATTAATGAACGGGCAAAATGTTATCGGAAAGATTTCTTTGCCTGACACGGATGTTCTTGAGTTTAGGGGGCTGAATTTTTGGATTCCGAACGGAAATACGATGGAACTTGTTATTCTGGCAGATCTTTCTATTGGAAATCTCTCTGGAAACCATCAATTTAGTATTCTTCAGCCTGATTTTTTGTCCCTCAGTAAAAGCCATGTTCAGGAATTAGATACACTGGTCACCGGTAATTTTCCGATTCTGGCTAATAAAATTCTTATAGGTGCAACGGCTATTTCTCCACCGTCGGATTGTAATCTCAGGGAAGAGCCGGTCTGCGGCGAGGATGGAAAAACTTATTTCAACCTCTGTATTCCTTTTCAAAAGGGCTTAAAAATCGTATCCGAAGACGCCTGCCTTACTCCTCCGCCTCTTCCAAAGATTTGTTCAAATCTTATAAATCCTGTTTGCGGCGACGACGGGAATACTTATACCAATTCTTGTGAGCTTGAACAATATGGAGTTCCTTTTGATTATAACGGGGAATGTTTTCCGGATGATATTCCGGTTATTGGTAATTTAGTTGAAGCTGTTCAGTTATTTGAGCACAAAAAAAATCAACTTCTTCAACTTCGCCCGAGAATTTCTAATGAATCAGCGGATGACCTGAATTTTATTTCTTCTCTTTTGGTTAGTTTTGATTTTACTCCCGGGACAAGATCCAAGCTTATTTCTAAGGTCTCTGATTTTTTAGAGTATGGACAAAATCCTTCAGATAGAGATGCTTTAGCACAAGAAATCCATTTCCTGGTTATAACGGTAAAATTAGCTCAGTCGGAATCCAACCGCAATAAATATGAGGCGGGGGAAATCCCTTTTCTGGATGTAGGGGCTGAAGCGTGGTTTCTTAATGCGGTTAAATTTCTCAAGGAAAAGGGGTGGGCTGAGGGTTATAAAGATGAAGCCGGAGAAGAAACAGGCCTTTATCGCCCTGAAACTTATGTGACTAAAGCGGAAATCACAAAAATGGTTTTAGAGGCGAGTGGCATTAGTACGGATAAATTAATTAAAAAGAGATCATTGAAGCCTTATAACCCTTTTGCTGCCTCCCATTGGGCAAAAAGAATTATCGGCTATGCTGAGAAATCAGAGTACGATATGTGGAGTTTGTGGCCGAATCCGAATAAAAAAGCCTTGCGAGGTGAAGTGATCCGGTTGATATTTGAGATTTTCAAAATCGATCCCCCGTATTCTTTTGCAAAAAGTTCCTTTTCCGACGTAAATAAAACTTCAAATAATTTCCGTTATATTGAGTATGCGAAAAATCTCGGTATTATTTCCGGGTATGGGGATGGAACTTTTAAAGAAAAAGAACCTATCCGTCGAGCGGAAGCCGCTAAGATTTTAAAGAATGCGTTTGAGATTTTTTGGGGAAGTAAGTAGACGGCGACGTCTCTTATATTACCTCCAATACTTTCCCAATAAAAAACAAATAAAATATCATAAGTAGTCCTCCTTCCCACCGGGAAATCACTTTATTTTGGGCCATAAAGAAATAAAGGAGAGAGGCAATCAGCATTATTGGTAATCCTAATAAAAGGATGCTTTGAGGGATTATTATGGCTCCAAATAATGCGGGGATACCCATTACGACAAAAGAATTAAATATATTTGATCCCAGGACGTTTCCTACCGCCATCTCCGCGTTTCCTTTTCTGGCTGCGGTGATACTTACCGTCAGTTCCGGCAGAGAAGTTCCTAGCGCTACTGCACTGACAGCTATTATTTCTTTGCCAATATTTAATATTTCCGAGAGTTTAACAATCGATATGATCGTATATTCGGCTCCAAAATAAATAAACACAGCGCTTATAATGAGAATAACGAAAACCCCGAATTCCAGTTTTTGTTTTCTTTTAGAAATTATTTTTTCATACCATTTTCTAAAAAATCCTTTTTCTTCCTCTATACTTCTGGAGGTATAATGCAGGTAGAGAAAAATACCCGCGAAACATAATATCCCCTCTCTCTTCGTAAAGACACCATCCCACATCATGACGGCTATCAAAAATGCTGAACCGATTAGAAACGGCAGATCTACATGTATCAGTTCGCGGCTTACTTTTAAATTTTTTCCTACAATAGCTGCTATGCCGAGTACCAGAAAAATATTTGTTATATTTGAACCGACAACATTTCCGGCCACAATTTCCGATGAATCTCTCAGTACAGCAAAAATGGAGGAAACCAGTTCCGGTAAAGACGTTCCCAACGCCACAATCGTAACTCCCACAATGAACTCAGGAATCCCAAAAACGATCCCTATCTTTTCAGCGGAAACAGTAAAGTAATCGGAAGCTTTTATGAGCACAAATAGGCTTATGGCGAAGGAGAGGGACCAAAGGTAGAGTTCGGCCATTTTTTTGTTTTTTTTATTGTTCAAGAAAAGAAAAATTGAGTAAATCTAAAAATAAAAAACCAAAATGCCGTGTTCTTTCCGTGTCCATTTTCCTCAGATTGCTAGGTGGGTGTTCATCTTCAACCTCCACGGAGGATGATATCCGAACTCCCGATGGAAAATGATTAGGAGAAAAAGATCAGGAAAAAATCACGGGCATTTCAGTTGTTTAAAATATTAGTTCATAAAACCTAAAAGTCAAATTTATTAGCTTGAATTATGATGCTGATATTTTATAAAACACCATTTGTTTTTTGTCACTTGTCAAAGAAAAATGAGGAACTAAAATCGAAGATAATGATTAAAGAACTTGTTTCTAATCAAATATCTCCGAATCTCACTTTTTCAGACGCTTTTAGAGGTCTGTCCCGGATTTTTAATGTACTTAAGAAAGAAAACCTTGATTTCTCGCCTTTTTTTAATACAGATAATTATCTACTCACCAATGCCGCGAGGACGGCTTTGGCGCAAATCATTGAGGTAATTAAGCCTCCGAAAGGCAAAAAAATCGGTATTCCGGCTTTTATTTGCGCGGCGGTGGTGACTCCTTTTTTGGAGAAAGGGTATGAAATCTGTTGGATTGATACGGATGAAAACGGGGTTATTGGCCTCGAAGACTACAAAAAAAAATCAGATAATATTTCTGTGGTCGTTGTTCCGCATATTTTCGGGAAAGAAGCGCCTTTGGCAGAAATTTATAAACATGCGAAAGCAAAAAATATTTTTGTGATTGAGGATGGGGCTCATCTTTTTGACACAGATACTACTCATTGTGATGCTAAAATTTTCAGTTTCGGGCGGGAAAAAGTGTTTTCGTGTGTTTCGGGGGGGGCGTTGGTTTGGGGGGAAGATTCTCCGTATGCCGAACAATTTAAGAATATTCAATTATCTCTGCCCAAAGCCTCCTGGACAATACGACATTTACTGCAGCCGCTCATACTTTCTATATCTATCCCGCTTTGGAATATGCTTTCTATCGGAAAAGGAATGGCGTATTTGACACGAAAAACAAATCTTCTCCCTCTTGCCGTCACTCAAAAAGAAAAAGAAGGATATGAGGATTTTCCGCAGGCCTCACTCCCCTACCCGCTTCAATGTATCCTGCTTCATCAACTCGAAAATGCCTGGAAAATTCATGTGCACCGAAAAAAAGTAGCTTTGGCGTGGAAAGAAGTACTGCCAAAACTTTTTCCGAAGGATGAAATTATTGTTCCGGAAAATCATTTTCGGGTGATACTTAAAACTTCCGGGCAAAAAGATATTCTGAATAAGGCGAAAAAGATTGGTTTTGAGTTGAGGGAGTGGGATGGGGTGCCAATAAGTCCGGCTGGGGTGGATTTGAAGAATTTTGGGTATGGGCTTGGAGATTGTCCGAATGCGGAAAGTTTTGCTCAAAATTATGTTACTTTTCCGACGAATGTAAGGACTAGTGTGAAAAAGGTGTTTATTCTTTTACAATATACTACTCCATATGTTAATATAATTTACTTCTGTGCAATATTCTGATCAGTTCAATAGGCCGAATAGCCAGAGCCCATTGCTGAGCTCCAGCCTTCTAAGAACCGGACTT
>CAYVJW010000011.1:0-24370 GCA_964451885.1 uncultured Candidatus Peribacteria bacterium
GTTTTCGTATAGCTAAAAATCAAGACCTGTCGGCCTTAGTTCTTGGTAATGTCAGGAAAAAGATTGACCAAAAAGATTGACGCCGAACGCCCGGTATCTCATTTCGGAGCAGGATTACCCCTGCTCCGAAATGAATTCACTTGTTTTTGCTTGATCCCTTAGTCTACCGAAACGAAATATACTTATTCTCCCGCTTAAACGGCAAAAACTTCCTCCCCCCTCCCTCATAAAATTTCCCAAAAAACTCAATAAACTGCAGACGTCCTGAGTGGATAAAAGCTCCCAAAAGCGAAAGCGCAAAATTTAGCGTATGTCCGAATAAAATCACCGCCACAGCAATGATCGTCCCCAACACCGGCACGGAAACCATCTCTCCCAGAATCGCCGCTGTCATATTCATCGCAAACCCCACCACTCCTGTCGCAAGCCCCAGTGCCATGATACGTGAGTAGCTGAGCAAATCAGAAAGATAAGACGTCACATTATACAGCCCCAAAATCCCGAATATCGGTTTGAGCAGCCAGTTTTTCTGATCCCGTCCTTGCGTTAACACGAGAATTCCGGCTCCCGCCAGGGAAAGATTAGCAAATAAATCCTTCGGCAGCCCAACAAAATCAGCAACCCCAAACAAAATCAACATCAACAAAAAGAAAAACCACGCCGCCGAATCACAAAAAGCATTCACATATTCTTTATTTTGAACCTTTTTTACAAAATCCAGACATATCCCGAATAAAAGCTGCAACACTCCAAGTCCGAGCGCAATCCCTAAAAATATGATTGGCCCCATACCGGCCATTGGGTCCAAAAGCTGTCCGTAGAATTTTCCTCCTTCACTCACCAAAAACCCCGGTGCCTGTGCAGGAGTCATCCCAAAGTATCCTCCCAGTATCACCCCTCCGATTATCGCAGAAGTGCCGCATATAAGAAGGAGTAATATAGAATTCTTAGCTTCCTTTGAAAACTTTCCAAAAATAAGCAGCCAGGCGGCAATTAACGTTAAAATCGATCCGTATCCTACATCCGAAAGGCATAAACCAAAAAATACTGTAAAAAACGGCATCATAAAAGCAGTTGGATCAAATTCTTTTGCGGATGGCACTCCGAACATGTCCACTATCGGTTCAAAAGAAGACACGCCTTTCTCGTTTTTTAGCAACACCGGCGGAGCTTCATCTTTCGCTTTTTCTATTTTTTCCAGAATTACTTCCCCCACAAACGTATTTTTCAACCACTTCTCCAGATTCCAAACTTCCCTTTCGGCTGTCCATCCCTCAAAAGCGAACAAATGGGAAGTGCGGAGGATTTTATGCTGAAGATCGCTTTTTCTTTTCCACCATTGGTTATAGTCGAACAGGATGCGAAGATCTTCCAGATACTTCACAAAATCAGATGCTTTTCTATTTATACTTTCAATCCGCGCTTGTAGCTGCACATTGTTTTTTTCAATTTCAAGGTGGATTTCCGCAGGAGTTTTTCCAAAAAAAGGAGATAAGTCGGACGCATAATCCAATTCTTCAAACTGAAAATTGTTCAGTTGTTCGGAAATGGGCTTAGACAAACTGTTTATCCCGGTGATGCGAATAAAAGTCTTTCGGTTCGACCGCGACAGAATTTGCAGGTCAAGCAAGTTGGACTGCCTGGATAACTTTTCCAGAAACTTTGATTCACTTGCGGTTAAAATTGATCCGATCAATGTTTTCGTCTGCTCCGTGGAATAGTCCTTAGTCAGAGGAATATTGAAATCCCCCAACTTCTCCAAAAGAGAGGACTGTCCGGGAAGCTTTGCAAGTTCATTTTTTGCTTTTACGAGTTCTTCTTCCAGCTGTTCGCATTCGGCAACGATATGCTCTGATTTTTTAGAAAATCCCTGGACTCTTTTTTTAGATTCTTCTTCGGGAAGTATTAATTTCCCCCCAGAGAGGATAGTATCTATTTTTGGCTTGGCAGACTCATATTTGGAAAGAAATTGTATGGCAAAATCAAGTCTGGCCAGATCAAAAACGCCGAAATGTTCGTCAATTTTTCCCTCAGAATTTTCTATAAATACAGACGTTTCCAAAATTTCCATTAACCCGGTCCGATGCAGTTGTTGCATCAGGACTTTATAGTGTTTTTTGTAGCCGGTGATTCGGATTTTCTGGAGAGGGACTTTCATTAGAAATTGAAATGATTTAATAAATTATGCCTTATTCTTCAAGTGTTAGCCCAATATTTCATTCAAAAAGAACACCTCAGCCGATGGCAAAAGCTTCTTTATCTTCTCATCAGCATCTTTTTCGACTTTTCGAGCTGATTGTCCCCCTTCCTTAACCAATTCCTCATAAACCTTCCGACCGTCAATCTGAGCCTTTTTTAACTTTTCTCGCGAGTGTTCCCGCTTTTTCTTCATTTTTTCAGCCAAAACTTTTTCCTGCTTTTTCCTTTCTTCCTCTAAATCGGACTTTGCTTTTTCCTGTGCTTTCTTCACAGCTTCGGCAGCTTTTTTTTCCGTTTTCTGGATCTGAGTCAAAAAATCATCACTGGTCATTTTTTTATTCCTTTAAATTAATTGCACGAATTTTGTTTTATATTTTGAAAATGTCAAGCATAATGTTGACAAAACTTCTCATGGAGTTAGACTTCCGACTGAAATTTCATACAATAAAAAATGACAAACCGATCCACCCCAAAACGCCACGGAGGGCACCAAATAAATGAACGCCGAAGAAAATCCATACTTTCAAAACGCCAAAATAAGGAAAAGGCGAGGGAGAGGAGAGAGAAGCTAAGGGAGGCAGGACTTAATTGTTAATTGAAAAAGAGGCTTCAGACTTGATAACCTTCGACTTTGTAGATTCTACATATATGTCGGCTTGTTTTTCATAAGCTCTTTCACTTTTTCCACCACCTGGTCTGGATCATAGTCAGCTTTTGCCAGATAAAAATCTGCTCCAGCTTTTTTTGCCTGCTCGATATCTTTATCCTGGGCAATATTGCTTAAGACAACGATTACCACGTTCATAGAAGTATTATCCCTCATGACTTGCAACACTTCATATCCGTCCATGTTGGGCATCATGATATCCAATAAGATAACATCCGGTTTGAAGTCAACCGTCTTCGTAACGCCGTCCAGGCCGTCTCTTGCTATTTCGACCTCAAAGTCTTCCGCTTCAAAAGTCATCTTATAAATCTCACAAGTATCTTCTTCATCATCAACGACAAGTAATCTTGGTGGAGGAGGTCTCATTTTAATTACGAATTATCAATTATAAGAATTTTTATTTTCTTTCCCCTTATTACTAAGGGTGAGAGATAAAATAACATGTTCAAGTTCGCTCAGATTTGCATTATATAGATTTATAAAAAATTGAGGAATATTGTAATATTGTGAAAGTTTTTAGAAATTTAGATGATGTGAAGCTGTGATGAAATTGTTCAAGTTATTTTGTCTCTCGCCCTAAATACTTATTACCTACTTACTACTCTCTTCTGATTTCTTCAAAGTAAATATAAACTCCGAACCTTGGCGATTATAACTCTCTGCCCAAATTTGTCCACCAAAAGTATCTTCCACTATTTTTTTACAAATTGATAATCCCAAACCGGTTCCTTCTTCCGTATGTTCCAGGTGGTCTTGCGCTTGATGGAATTTTTCAAAAATAGGCTTTAATTCTTCTTCCGGGATTCCTGTTCCGCTGTCTTTGACGGACACCCGGACAAACTGAGGATCTTTTTTATAAGGAGAAATAAGTACTTCAATTGTGCCTTCTTGCGGAGTGAACTTTACAGCGTTTCCGACCAAATTGATAAGCACTTGCCTCAACTTTTCTTCATCCGCCAGTACTGTCGGAATAAATTCGGAAGGCATATTAAATGAAAGCGATAATTTCTTAGGTTCACAGGAAATTTGAAAGTCTTTTACTACCGATTCAATTATCGGGCTAAGGGCGAAGGATTGTAATTCTTCTTTTGTTCCTCCTGCCTCAATCTTTTGTATATCCAGCATTCCGTTTACTAGAGAAATAAGGCGTTTAACATTTTTTTGAATCTTTTGCATTATTGATTGTTGAGGGACAGATATGCCTTGCCCCATTTTCCCGAGAAGCAGGGAGATGTATCCGTTGATAATTCCCATCGGGGTTCTCATTTCATGGGAAGCGATAGCGATAAACTCATCTTTTTCTTTATCAAGCTTTTTTAACTTTTCATACGATTCTTTTAGGATTATGGCAGCTTTTTTACGTTCGGTGATATTCTCAATCATACCGTCAAAATAAACATGGCCGGTATCTTCTTTTACCCGTTTACAACTAAGTAAGCCCCAAATATTATTTTCCCCGCCTCTTTTCTTTAATTCCACTTCTATCTGGTTGACACGCCCTTTCGACTTGATTTCTTTCGCAAATTTTTCCGCATCGGATTTTCTTACAAAAAATTCGGATATTTTTGCTTTTAGAGCTTCCTGTTCTGATTTAATCCCCAGCATCCTCACAAGAGCCGGATTGATCATAAAAAATTTACTCAGAGGATCCACATCATTCCGGTATATGCCCACCGGAACATTCTCCAGCAAAGTTCGGTTTTTTGCTTCGCTTATCTTCAAAAATTTCTCAGCAATAGTTCTTTGTATTTCCGTCTGGATTCCTGTCCAGACGTTGTAAGAAAGAAGCGCCAAAATCATCATCAATATGACCGTGATGGTTACGGTCAATTTTTTTCGCATACTTGAAATCTCCAGGTACACGTCATCAAAAAATATTCCCGTCCCGATAACCCAGCCCCAGGGTTCAAAAATTCTGGCATAAGATATCATCGGGGCAATGTAATCAGGGTCATCAGGAGCGCTCCAAATATAGTCAAGATACCCCTCCCCGTATTCTTTTATCATTTCCGTCATTTCGACGAAAACCGGCCTTCCGCCTTCAATAGGCTCTGTTATTTCAGAAGCATTAATCCATTCCAGTTCAGGTATAGGATGAACTAGCATAAACGGTTCCATGTCATGTACCCAAAAATAATTTTCGTTTTGAGTTCCGTAACGCAATGTACGGATATGGTCCATAGCTAAACTTTGGGCTTCATCACGAGTTAGCTCGCCGGATGCTTCCGTGGCATAAAAATCAGAAACAGTGCTACTGGCTGTTGAAATCAACTCATGGATCATCTCCCTTTTTTTATCCATCAGAGCATTCTCCATATAAGGGAGCAAAAACGAAAATACCGTAAAAATGAAAAACCCGACGGTGAATAAAACAGGAATGAGTATCCCAACGGGAATGTTTTTTAGGATAATCTTTATATAATTTTTTTTCATATTAACCATTCAGCCATTTTTACTTCTTCTTTTTCTTAACCATTGCCTTATATTTTTCTTTACTTTTTTCTGTCTCCACTCCCATCCACACATTATACGACAAAAGTGCTATGATGAGAATCAAAATAACGATCATAGTTCTTGTTATCTTTTCAGTTATCAGCATAATCTCTACATACACATCTACAAAAGATATCCCTGTCCCGATAACCCAGTCCCACGGTTCGAAAAGCCTCACATAAGTGAGCATTGGAACAATATCATCAGCATCTTCCGGAGACTGCCAAACATAATCGATATATCCTTCATCATTTTTCTTAAGCATTTCAAACATTTCAATAAAAATTTTCCTTCCTCCCGGCACTGGTTCTGTTACGGTGATGCCTTTTTTACCTTCTAATTCCGGAAAAGGATGGGCGAGAATATTCAGTTTCACGTCATGCACCCAAAAGTAATTTTCATTTTCAAAGCCATAACGCAAAAGCCGGAGATGATCGAGGGCTAAACTTTGAGCTTTCTCTCGATTTAGTTCGCCGCTTTTAACTTTGTTTTCCAGGCCCGTAAATGAACTGTGTACAGTGGAAACCAATTCATAGATCAATTCTCGCTTTTTATCCATGAGGGCATCTTTCATATAAGGGATCAACAGATAAAATACCGCCAAAATAAAAAAAACAATGGTCAGCAGGATGGGAATTACCATCCTCATAGGAACGTTCTTTAGAATTTTATTTTTCATTTTTTTTTATTTTATTTATCTCTCACCAAAAGCATCAGCATTAATAATTTTACTCGGAGCGCTTTTGCTCTCATTCGAATAAACAGCAATTACCTGAAAATAATAGGTTTGTCCGCCCAATAACCCTTCAACGATCCATTGCGGCTGATTACCGGATGTTCGAACACTTTGATATAAATCACTCCTTTCTACGCCAAATTTAATAATATATTTCTTAATATCCTTGCCGTTTTCAGCCAAAGTCCAGGAAAGCGAAACTTTCCCCTCACCGGATTCAGCCATTAAGTGTGTAATCACGGATGGTTGAAGAGTTCTCTTTCTTCTTGCTTCCAAAACTTTTGTCCTTGCCACCCGTTTTTGTGGGGCACCTTTTAATTTATACTTATCTATCATTTCATTATAGGAAAGGGCTTCAATTGCTTCTTCTTTCTTTGTATATCTCTTATAAGCCTTTGAAAAATCCTTTTCGGACATGTGTTTTTTCGTTTTTTTAACCATATCTTCATAATTGGAAGTCCCCGGAGCGAGGGTGGACTGATATTGGACATATTCAGATTCAACAACATCAGCAGTCAAATCCCCCAGAATACTGAAAAATGAAAAATGATCCGTTTCAGCCGTTACGATCTGTTTTTCAGTGTTTACTTTATCGATCGGCAATTCTTCCCAAATGTTTTGTTCCTCATTAAATGTATGAACACGAAGTGTTTCCGGATTAATATCCTCCACGTCTTCCGTAACGTATGGAATACTTAAGGTAACAGGTTTATCAAAAGTGGCTTTTCCGGTTTGTTCAGTAGTTACAACCGACAAATCAATAATGGGGCCTGCCGTAAGCTTTTTTCCATCAGCCACGGGGGCTGCGGTAGGCTTGTCTCCCATGTCCAATGTTTTCATACTGATAGAAACATCAGTCTGTTCGGAAAGAAATCCGGTCGGAACTTCCACGGCAATTTGAGGGCTATCGACTACGCCTTCCTCAGTTTCAAGAGTAAACACTCCTCCTTCTTCAACACTTACGGCCTCTTCCGTCTGGGAAAGGACAGGCGCTTCTTCTATGGCTTGCGGAGAAACCTCTTCATACGTTTCAAGTATTTGTGTTTCTATTTCTTCTTTTATTTCTTCTATTATTTCTTCTATTAATTCTTCTTCTGTTTTCTCTTTCTCTTGTTGTTCTTCCAGTTTTAGCTGCTCCATTAACCTTCTCTGCTGTAAGGCCTCAGCTGGTGAATAATCTTTTGAAATCGAACGAGAGGGAGGTTTGCTGACTGTTAAGGCGTTTTCTTCAATCATTTTAGGAGCAGAACTGTAAGGAAATATGCCGCCTCGGCTAATCCAGGGCTTCGGTTTATTCATGAGTCTTTCAGCAAGCAGTAAAGGATCCAGTTTTCCAGGTATGATGCTTATAATATTTCCCTGCTCATCCCGAATGATTTGGGGGGGGATAGGTTGATTTGCTTCTTGAATACTTTTAGAGGACTTCTCCAACGACATCCCCGGATATCTGGAAGCGGCTTTCCCCAGGCTTTGTTGCTTAGCACGCGATTCTTCAATTGTAGCTTCAGCTTCGACAGCCGAATCAGGGACAGAAATTTCTGTTTCACAAATGCTGCTGCATCCATCTCCTGAAGAAGTATTCCCGTCATCACAATCTTCATCAAATTCCAAGATGCTATTTCCACAGATGGGAACTTCTGTTTCACAAATGCTGCTGCATCCATCTCCTGAAGAAGTATTCCCGTCATCACAATCTTCATCAAATTCCAAGATGCTATTTCCGCAGACGGAAACTTCCGTTTCACAGCTACTGCTGCAACCATCTTCCGAAACAGTGTTTCCATCATCACATTGCTCTCCAAAATCCACAGACCCGTTCCCGCAGATCACAAGATTAGATATATCATCACAAACTTGCTCTGAAAACTCTAAAGCTATCCCATCTGCCGATCCGAATGTAAAATTACAGATAACGCTTCTATTCAGTCCGCTATCCGCAATATGCGTGGTAAAACTTTTAGTCACCGGGCCACCTGAAAATTCAGCAACATTATAAGTGAGGATAACGGTTTGGTCATTTACGGAAATACCGCTGTCTGCTGTTCCTACGTATTCCAGATCATCATCCAGGATATCTATCACCACAAAATTATCCCAGTTAGTACCGTCTGTATTTGCGACGGTAAGGTTGTAAACAATGTTTTTGGAAGAATCAAGAAGTGTAGATTCCAAGGTAATGGAAAAAACACCATCTACTCCGCTACTACCTCCAGTAATGGTAGTACATGTCGGAGTGGCAATAAACATGGAAATTCCGTCTGTTGATCCAATAGCAAGATTACATATTTTATTTCTGGTAAGTCCTTCGGGAAGAATCTCAACCGTAAAACTTTTTGTTACTGCTGGCCCTGCCAATTCAGCATTACTATAATTAATAGTAACAGTGTGCCCACTAACAGATATTCCGCTGTCAGTAGTACTAACATATTGTACATCAGGATCCAGAACATCTGTCACAACAAAATTATCCCAAATATTGCCTCCGTTGCTATTGACCATGATGTTGTACTCAATTGTGCCTGCTCCTGAATCAAAGCTGTTGTCTTTTGATATTATAAAGCTCTCAGGAATATTGGAGTATTCAATGGAAAAAGAATTTAACTCAGCTGAATCTGAACTCGCTCCGGTATTATGAAAGTTTATTTCAAGATAAATGGTTCCTTCGGATATAGGCGTTAAATCGACAGGCAAATCCGAAGAGTTGAATTCAGTACTGCCTCCAACGGAGATTTGAGAAAAACTTGGATCCAGGAACCGAAAAGTTATATATCTAATCCCCGGTGATTCGTTAGTGATATAGGCGGAAAAAGAATCAAACTGATCTTCAACTGAAACAGGTCCGAGAATTTCTGTAGAAATTGCGGGACTAATACTATCTTCTTTTTTTTGAATTAAATTTCCGAATCTAATTTCAGTTTCATCTAAACTGCCTGTTGCTCCAGCCTCGGCATCAATAGTTCCCAAATCAGAAAAATCCTCAAAATATATTTTTTGTCCAGTATTCGACCCGTCATTGACAATAGAGGCTTGGAACTTATCAAATCCATGATAAATCATTCCAAAAAGAAATCCAAAAATCGCAATTATCGTAACAGTTTTTATAGACTTATTCATGAGAACATATTTGCTACACAGAATTAATTAGAAATTAGAAATTTTTATTTTTTTTTGATACATATAATAAATCCGATTATTATATTATATTTTGCTTAAAAAATCAATTAAAATTGCTTGCGCTGACTATTGTTTATAATAGTTTGTCAGTTAAAATGAGTAAATCAGAGATAATTGACTCAGAAATCGAATCGGAAAGAGTTCTGATAGATGAAATAATGGAAAAGTTGATATTGGATGAAATTCACAGTATAAAAAGCGCTTTTGATGGAGACGAAGATATTCAGGAAAAATGTGATACATTGGTTTCCGTTGTTGTACAGGGAATTTCTTTAGAGGTGATTTGTTGTTTACGAAGACAGCTTCAAAGTGAGCTCAAGCACAAACAGAAACTAAAACCGCTCCTCTCTAAATTAAGAACTGCCGTATCTAAGGTAGGGACAAGGCTTGAAGAAATGCGCAACCCGAAAGTTCCGCTTTTCCCGGACAGAATTATTGAATCAGAACTTGCTAAGTTCCCGGGAAGCCCTTGGTACGCGCTGAGTTTTTTGCATTGTGACCCAAAAGCAGGAACAACCGGCTCATTGGGCGACCCACACATGGTTTATTTGCGAGTACCCGAAAAAATAGCTGAAGACGGGGAAGATTTACCTTATGATTGGCTTTTCAATAAGTTGGGAAAAATAATTCAGGACTCAAAAAAAGGATTTCAATTGCGCCTGCATTCGGAATGTCATTTGGGAGATATTTGCGGGCAAGGAAGATGTGATTGCGGAGAACAGATTCAAAAGGCCTTAGCGACCATTGAAGAAAATGGCCTTGGAGCGGTATTTTATCTAAGGCAAGAGGGGAGAGGCGTGAATTTGACAAGAAAAATGGCTCTGCTCGAAGCGGAAGACGGAAGAGATTGCGGAAAATGGATTGGGAAAAAAATGCCGGATGAAGCCTTCAAATTGCATGGGCACAAGAAGCCTGATTTGAGAGAATTCATATTCGCGGGTAGAATTATGAGAGGAATTGGTCTTAGAAAAAAAGACAGAATCGAACTCATTACAGATAACAAGAAAAAAATAGGGGCAGTAGTTGAAAAACTCGGTTTTTCTAATGTGAAAAAAATAGAAGCAGCTGGGGCGGTTATTACCATTCATGCATTAGTGGAGCATTTGGAAAAATTGCTCTACGCAAGGCACAGTTATGATCTTACGGCAAATGAAAAATCGCTGGCCTTATTACAAAGGCAAATGGAAAAACTTTTGCATAAAGAGCGGATTGATGATCGGCTTTTTGACGTACTTAGCTTGCTGTATCACGTTTTATTGATTTATAAGCCCGACCCTGAAATCGATCGAGGAAGATTTAATCTCTTAAAAGAACTGGAAAAATGTGCCCGAATTTTGCAGAAAAAAGATTGTAGCGAGGGAGATGTTATCAGCTTGGTAAGTGCTTTGACGGAGGTGAATGGGAAAATAATGTAGGTATTCACTGAGTCTCTGCAAATGCTTAAGCTGGAAAAATTATGATTCTAAATACCTCATTTTTTGCTTTAAACACATATTTATGCTAAAATGCATAGATTGTCTTTAAAAAATGGATCTTCAAATCTTTCAAGACCGGATCAAAAGCACGCCTATCTTTAACGATGAGCAAAAAGAGCACTTTTTGTCCCGTGTAGAATCTTATACTCCGGAATTAAGAGATAAACTGGTAAAAATTTTGGAAGAACATGAGGACAATCTGCTGAAATACGGCGAAGAAAAGAAGAAAGAAGCTTCGTGTGCACTTCATGAAAAAATGAGGAGCTTGGAAACCCTCCATGCGGCAGAACGCAAAAAAGAAATAGAAGAGGCTGAAGAAACTCTTCTAAAAGATTTAAAAAATATTTAATCCGTTTTAATTATGGCAAGAAACGGCCCTGAAAAAGGCGGCGAGCAAGTAGAACAAGTCGATTCTGAAAAGCAGAGGGCTGAGGCAGTGTTAAATGCAGCCCGGGAGTATCCGGACGAGGCGGTGCGACAGGGGCAGGAGGCTAACCGGAAAATGCGAGATTCAGTAGCGGAGGTTGTTGTTCCGGAAAAATTGGGGGCAGAGGAATTCCAGGCCATAAACCCGGAAATGAAGCTGATGGCTAAATTTAGGCGGTTTCGCGAATATGATGAGGAATTAAAAGCTACATATCAGGCCTTGGCAACAGTAAAAGATCAGCTCTCCGGACTAACCGTAAAATTAACGAAAGGAAGTCAGCCAACCAGGTATGATGCTTATGGAGAATGTTTACGAGTAAACATAAAAAATCCGGAAAATCTGCCTACGGCGCTTGCGGAACGTGCCTTCGCAATGAAGCTGAAAGATATGTTTCCGGGTGCGGAAATAGACATGAAAGGGATAGATATATCTCTTGCCGCCGAACTTCTTTCCGAGCTTCAAAAAATTGATCCCTCGGAAATAAACGGCAAAGAGATTACTTTTCGTAGAAAAAGAAGAACAACTGTCCATGAAGACAGTGTGCGGATTGGGGCTAAAAACCCGGAGGGAATTGGCGAAGCTTTTGAAACAAAAGAGCGGGAAGGCCTCCCAAAAGAATTTGCTATTGCGTTAGATGAAAATACAAACCTAAGATTTCGCAGTCTAGAAAGTTATAATCCCCAAACCTCGCCCCAAAAAATAAACATAACCCAAGGGAAATATGCCGGATTTTTTGAAAGGTCCGGAGGGTTAAACTACGGGGAAACGGACGATCTTGATTTGGATGAAACACCGGAGCATGAAGGAATCGCGCTTGTCGCCGACTATGTGGAAAACGTATACCTGAAGGAAAACCCGAATGTCTTGCAAGAGCTGGGAATCGAGGATTTTCATCGTTTGTCACCGCAGCAGGCAATTCTCCTCTGTAATAGGATTGCGCAGAACCGTATGGCTTATATTAAGGATGTCAACGATGCAGATGAAATAAGTAAAAATGATGCTATGGCCGTACATCAGGTGCTCATAGAAGGGGTGGATGAAAACGGAAACGCCATGTGCCGCAATTTTGCCGCGGTAACAAAAGGATTGTTTGACGCTATGAAAATGGTCCAAAAGCCAAATCCTGAGGAAAGCCTCCTGAATAATACCTATTGTCTTTATGCCAATACTTCAAGAGGGGGCAGAAGGGGAAATGTTCCTGCGGGAGGAGAGGCTTACATGCATGCCTGGAATGAAGTGGTTACTGTAACGGAAGACGGTTTTGATGCCGTGATCATTGATAATACCTGGGCAGATGATAAGTTGGGGATTGATCCGGCCAGGAGAGGCAACAAAGAAACAAAAGTTGATTACACTGATGCAAGATATTTGAATACTTTGGCCAGCCTTGAAAAAGCTGCGAATGTAGATAGAGGTGCGGTGCTAAGATCCGTGCGTACTTTGAAAGAAAGTACGCAATTGCCAAAACAAAACGAGGTTCTTTGCCGAAAAATATTAATTGAACTGAGCAGTCTTCCTTCTTTGTCCGATGAACAACAAAGCCTGGCTCTGCAAACCCTGGAAGAATATATAAACCTGGACGGAGTTTCCTCTTCCGCTAAACATTTGTCTAATTTGCATGATGTATCTGCAGCTTTTAGTATTTTAAAGAATCTTCCCAAAACCCCTAAAACAAAAGAGTTGACAGCGAAATTAGAAGAAGATGCTCAACAACTGTTCGACACCGAGCTGGTGAAGTGTGAAGAGAATTTTTTTGGCGGCTACAAAAAGCAAACCCGAAACTTTAATATTTTGAAAAATATCGTGCTTGCTTTAGGAGATGAGAACCGCTTCGATGCGTTGGTAACAACATTAGAGGAAAATGGGGAGCATAGGAGAATAAAATCGCTCTATACCGACCGGGATCTTCCTCTCCTGGGGGTTAACAAGTTAAATATCCGTGTAGAAACTGGTGATAAATACAATAATTGCATACAAAAAATCCAGGCCGCTCTGGGCAGCATCTCTCCTCAACAAAGACAAGAATTACAAATACGCATCGTTGATAATCGAGAATCCCAGCGCAATGAATTCAATGAAAACGAGATTTATATTAACGTAAATGACAGTGCTTCCGAAATAAAAAAGGTATTAATAAGTTAAAATATAAAATTAAAAATGGCCGAATTTAAAAAAGATTTCGAACAAATTCCAGCAGACCGTGAGGCAGAACTATGTTCTGTCGAGAAAGGCCTTGTGTGCAAGAATACAAGAGGTGAATTGGCGTTATTGAAACAGGATGCGGGATGTGAAAACAAACAAAAATTTAATCCTCGATCTTTAATGGCCAGGTTTAATTTGAAAGACAAAAGAAGAAACCTTGAGGCTTTAAAATCACATCTAAATAATGCTGAATTTAGGAAAAGCGTTGCGTCGCCAGAATTGGCACAGGTTTCCGATGGCATACGAGCAGATTTCGGGATGGAGGGGCCTGTAAATTTTAGACAGCTAAAAGATTTGATTACAATAAGTCGAAATGATGGAGTCCTGCTTCTGCAGGAGCTAAAAAATCTGGGCTTGGAAGACAAAACAAAATCCGGCCTTGCGGCAAGAAATTTTATAGGGGATCTGGCCAATTTTTCAAAAACCAAAGGACTGGATTTATTATTAAAGCTGAGAGAGGAGGCCGAGGGCGCGGACATGGATATTGCTGTTTTTAGGGGGATAGATTTAACGTCTTTAAGGGTTCTGGCCGAACAAAAAGGTTTAAAAACCGTACAAGCACTGCAAGAAAAAATGAAGGTTGAATATCCTTATAGTGATCTATTGAAGTTCGCAGCTGACTGCCTTGATACTAAACATAACGATGTAGATGTATCTGCGTTTAATGAAGCCGTTGGAAATATCCGACAGTACCCGGTTTCTCCTGAGTATTTAGAAAGAACGGCTACCGAACTTGGCTACCGCCCGGGATTAAATGATCAATATCTTCTGCATCACCTCGAAAAACAGAGCGTACGATTGGACAAAAGAAAAACTCTTCAGCAAATTGAAGAATGGTTAGAAGGAAGGAAAACATATAACGAAAATCCTGAAGAAACTTTGCAGACAGAAATTGATGGCTTAGGTGCGTTGGATTCCCTGAATCTTTATCGAATCAATTTGATCATTCAGGCGCTTAAAGACGGGCAGACAAAAGCGGCCCTTAAGAAATCTCTTTTAGAAGATTTTAGAGATGCTTCGACAGAATACGGAGGCCTTCTTTCTTATGATCCTGTCGGGCAAGGAGTGCAATTTAATTTAAAAAAGCCAAAGAAAACCGAAAACGATAAATCCTATAGTGTCCCCTTTTATCGAAGGGGTATAAGTGGTATTGGAAATTTTCATCTGCATGCGTTTAAAATGGAAAACGTTGAAAATGCTCAACCGGGAGGAATCGGTGACAAACGCTCTATGGAAAATTATCGAACTTTTCAGACGGTAATAACGCCGGTGAGAAAGGAGGGAAAGCATATATTCGTTGATGTAGACGTGTATTTCGTTGATCCGATTTCCCAAAAAAATGTGGTTATTGACTTGGGGGAAGTAAAACTTTAATAATTTAAAAATGACAAAAACTCACCGTGAAAGTCCGGCTCATAATAACGAGAAATCTCTAGTAAGCAGAGAAGAAGAACTGACAGCTGCTGAAAAATGTTCCGTTCGCCAAGAAACCGGCAATGCCCTGGCCGGCTTAAAACAAAAAGTCGAATGCAGCGGAATCGAATACAAAAGGCAACTTGAACAAAACATCGATTCTGTCATTGATCAACTTCCAAAAGGAATTGGGTCCCGAAAACAAAGAGAACTACTGCGGACAAAGCTTAAGATAGCAATAAAACCGAAATATACGGCCGACGGGAAAATCAGTACGAAGGAATGGCAGAAGATTTATTTAAAAATGCCACTCCATCTAAAGGATACTTTTCGAATCCGTGACGGAGCAGATGTGATGCATCTCATTTACCCGGAGAAAAAAATAAGCGACTTTTTGGATTTAATGGAAGATGAAAAGTTGAAATCGATGTTAGAGGACAAAACAACAAAAGAAGCGCTTGTCTACGCATTAGATAACCTTTATCTATCTTCTTCTCCGGAAAACCTGCTGGATTTCTGCGAACTGCAAGCAAAACATCCGGACTTTGCAGAAAAACTCCGTTCCCCTGAAGTCCGGGCTATTTTTCAGTTTGCCGAACAGCATTTTCGAATGGATGAAAAATTATCTACGGATAATATAATCGATCTGATTAAACTGAGTCTGCGTGACGGGTTGGGGCTTGTGCAGAAATTAGTAAATGAATATGGTTTTTCACGGGAAGCCTTAGAGCACGTAGGTTCTGAAAATGAGTTTGAAAGCGTTAATTTTGAATTTTTAGCCATACTTGCTAAAAACAACGGAATTGAATTCTTAGATTGCCTTAAAAAAAGATGGGGACTATCACGGGTTCTATGGTACGATGAATGGCAGTTGGGTCGGGTTCCCGGAGTGAATTTGGATACAATTGCAGTGGTTGCCGAATCAGGTGGAGAAGAATTTTTACGGTCATTACAGAAAAAAACAGGTACGAATTATCCATATCGTGATTTTTTGCGGCTTGCACAGGAATATGCTGAACCCGATGAATTTACTTCCCCCCGCCGTTTTACTGCCCCCGCCCTCTCAGAAATGAAAACTTATCCTGTTTCCACAGGGTTTCTTAAGGCAAAAGAAAAAGAGTCGGGCTATTCTCTTGATGTGAATGATCATTATCTGCTGCACTATATGGAGGAAAACAATGTCCGGTTGGATAAAGTCGATCTGGGGAAAGGGTTGGATGCCTGGATGAAAGGCCGGAAAACATACACTCCTCGGAATACTGAAGCCATGATGAAAAACGGAGGACTTATGAGGACAGAAATTCATGATTATAACGAAATCGATGCTTTGAATTTGTATCGAATTAATCTGATAACCAAAAGCCTTCAGCGTCCGGAAGTGAAAAAAGCGCTAAAAGACATGGTTATCAGGGATAGGAAAGATAAAACTTCGGAGTATGGCGGGTTTATCGCTTTTGATTCAAGCGGGCAGGTGAATTTCGTAGAAAAATCTCCGGCACAAAAAAAAGGTGATGGGATCTATAAGGCACCTTTTTACAGGCGAGCTTTCCCAGGGATCGGAGATTTTCACCTGCATGCCCACGAAGCCGCTTATGAGAGCCATTCTGCTCCTTCCGGAAGCGACCGGCACGGAGCGAATTATTATGGAGGATTCAGAATATTAGTCACTTCTGTTTATGAAAAAAGAGGGACTATGGGAATAAATGTGGACGCTTTCTTTGTTGATCCGGTAACTCGTAAGGACGTGGTGGTGGATTTGGGGGTAGTGGAGCTTTAATTAACGTTTCATGTACGCACAAAAAGGTGAGAAGCGAAGCGATTGAGAGGTAGGTGCGCCTTGCCCCGCCCCTTTCACATACTATTAATAAAATTTACTCAATATTCCCATTCAACCGATAAACACTCCGAAACTTATCAATAGAATTCTGTAATTTTGACAAAAACTCATCAGCAGTGTAGTATACATTGATTACCTGCTTATAAAAATTTCCCACCACTTCCAACCTTACTACCTCTGGGTTTAAGGTAGTGGTTTTAAGCGTAATAATGCCTCCGGATCTTTTTCCGTTTAGTGTCGTAATCAAGCCCACTGAGTGCGGGATTTTATTTTTCTTCAAAAAACGTACAACATCTTCTGCCGCATCAATAATAGTAGAATGAGTACCTCTTTTAGTACGGTTCATCTACTGATTCTACATGAAAAATTGGGTTTTGTTAAGGGGAAACCCTCGACCTCCTTTTCCCAAACCACTTTTTCCTATTACTCCTCACAAAATCATGCCCTCCTTGTCTTCTTCTGGAAAAGTTTTTCTTCTGCGTATTTTTTGCTTCTTCCAAAGGCATTGCATCACTCATATGATACGGATGCCCCTCGATAACAGGGATTTTCTTATTGATCAGCTTATTTATAGACCTCAAATATTTTGTTTCCTCCCTGTCACAAAGAGAAAGTGCAATTCCGTTTGTCCCGGCTCTTCCGGTTCTTCCTATACGGTGGACATAAGTTTCCGGTTCATTTGGGATTTCAAAATTGATCACATGCGACAAGTCATCAATATCAATACCCCTTGCCGCAATATCTGTCGCGACCAGAATCCTAGTTCGTTTCATTTTAAAATTTTTCAACGCGTTTTGCCGGGCGTTTTGCGATTTATTCCCATGAATAGCCTCGGCTTTGATCCCGGCTTTATTAATGAATCGGCCAATCTTGTCCGCTCCGTATTTTGTCCGGGTAAACACCAGTGCAGAGGGGATGGATTCGTCCTTTAACAGGTGAATTAGCAGCGATTTTTTATTGGTTTTATCAACCAGATATAATTTCTGCTTCACCGTATCAGCGGTAGAGGAAACAGGCGTAATTTCTACTTTTTCAGGATTATCTAATATAGTACCGGATAATTTTAAAATAGACGGAGGCATAGTAGCCGAAAAAAACAACGACTGCCTTTTTGCAGGAAGCCTTGATATTATTTTTTTTACGTCATGGATAAAACCCATGTCCAACATGCGGTCTGCTTCATCAAGCGTAAACAACTTTATGTGTTGAAGCGTTATGATTTTCTGGTTTATCAGGTCGAGCAGCCGTCCAGGAGTGGCAACTAGTACATCTACTCCCGCTCGCAAGGCATTTACCTGAGAATTTTGCTTTACGCCTCCGAATATAACGGTATGCCGTATCCCTGTATGCCGCCCGTAAGCCGCAAAACTTTCCCCGATCTGAATAGCAAGTTCTCTGGTAGGGGTTACTATCAAAGATTTAATATTTCTTCTCCCGTTCTCAAATCTTTGTTCTTCTTTAAGAATTTGCAAAATCGGTATAGCAAAAGCAGCCGTTTTACCTGTCCCTGTTTGAGCGCAACCAAGCAGATCTTTTCTTTTCAGGATAATCGGAATGGACTGAGTCTGTATAGGCGTAGGAGTTGTATATCCTTCGTTCCTTAACGCATTAAGGATAGGGGAAATAAGATTTAAATTTTCAAATGTCATAGATTTTTTTTGTAAATAAAGAGGTTCAAATCAGTGATTTGATCATTATAAACTTGTTAATAAATGCAATATCGCTGCTTGTGCGACAACTTTAAGACAAAACAAATAAAATGTCAAGTAAAAAACTTTTTCTCATGCATTATATAGTTTTGGATTAGAAGTGTAAAAAATTATCGTAAAAAAATCAGGGGCATTGGCACAACACCAACACCCCAATTCAAGACTTCTCGATTATACTTCAGTTGACGGGCCACGTTGTTCGTGAGCGACGTGGCAGGTTGCCGCTTTACGGCAGTTTCCCCTTTTTCAGGAGTGCTTCAAACGCATCGGCAGGCACGGGCTTACTGTAGCGGTATCCTTGTCCCGTATCGCACCCCCTTCCAATCAGGAATTCGATATGTGCCTCCGTCTCTACTCCCTCGGCAACGATATGAAGGTTTAGAGATTTGCTCAAGCCAATGATAGCATTCGCTATCTGGCTGTTGGATAGATCAGGCCGTATTCCTTGTATGAAGGCCTTATCGATCTTGAGAGTTTGGATAGGAAAATCTTTCAGGTACACCAGGGAAGAGTATCCTGTTCCGAAGTCATCCATGGCCAGTGAGATCCCAAGATCTCGTAGTTGCTGCATTTTGGCAATGGCTTCCTCGACATTTCCCATTACCATACTTTCAGTGATTTCCAGTTCCAGCAGCTCCGGGGAAAAACCGGTTTCATCCAGAATCCCTCGAACTTTTTCGATCAGATTTTTCTTTTGAAACTGTACCCCGGAGAGGTTCACGGCCACCTTCAGTCCACTTACAATTTTTTGCCATTGGGAAGTTTGAACGCAAGAGGTCTTCAGTACCCATTCGCCAACCGGTACGATAAGGCCGGTCTCCTCCGCCAAGGGAATAAATATGTCCGGAAAAATCATCCCTTGCTTTGGATGTTTCCATCGAACTAGGGCTTCCATGCTGGTTATTCTCCCCGTTCTAATTTCCACTTTAGGCTGATAGTAAACCATGAGTTCGTCGTCTCTCAATGCCCGTCGAAGCGCATATTCCAGTTGCAGGCGATCTATGGCCTTTTGGGTCAGGGCAGGGGTGGTGCATCCAAACTCATTGCCCAGAGTTGGTGTCTTCGGTATGGCGGCTTTTGCTTCCTGCAGAATCTGCAAAGCTTCTTTATTTCCTTCAGAAAAGGGGGAAATCCCCACTTTTACGGAGAAGGGAATCTTATGTTCTCCATATTCAAACAGCTGCTGCTCAAGCTTTATGAAGAACCTTTCCATAAGCCTTGCCGCTTGATTTTCGGCATCTTCTCCTTTTGGGAGGTTCGAAAAGAGGACGACATATGCTCCTCCGTCCAACCTTGAGAGGTGATCGGTCTTTCTGAAAGCTCCTTCCAGCTTTTTTGCAAATGCCGCCAGAAAACCGTCAAGAGCCTCAGAACCGAGGTTTGTTGCCACCTCTTCCCACCGTTCCAACTGCAGGAAAATAACCGCTTTTTCGAAACCTTTTTGGCGGCGGCTTTCATTCACAGATCTTTCCAATCTGACCATGATTTCGGCCCGGTTGCAGAGCCCTGTTGCCGTGTCAGTGGATGCGAACTCTCGTTTTTCTGTTTCATGACGCTGGCGCAGTATAAGCAAGTGTTCCAGCTCTTTTTTTTGTGCCTCAAGCGTTTTTGTTTGCTCCGCGACCTTTTCCTCCAGAGTAGCGTTGAGGTCCCTCAGGGCTTTCTCAGCCTGCGCTTTCCCGAGATGCGTTGCAACCCGGGCCTTAGTGATTGCGGCGTTTACGGGCTTGACGATATAATCAACTCCCCCTGCTTCAAGTCCTTCAACTTCATTTTCCGACTCTCCAAACGCAGTAACGAAGATCACCGACGTATCCCTAGTATCGGGATTTTTCTTCAGACGCCGGCAGACTTCAAAACCGTTCATATCCGGCATGCCGACATCCAACAGTATCAGGTCAGGACGCTGTTTCATGCGTTCCAACGCTTGTTGGCCGTTAGTGGCTACGATACATTTGTAGTCTGTGGAGAGGAGTTCTCTCAAGGTCATCACATTACGGGGATTGTCATCCACGATCAAAATCGTGGCCTTAGGTGGTGTCGACATCGTTTTCTCCTATATTGATCGCTAGGGTTTTGGCGATGCTTCGCAGGGTTATGCGAGTCTCGTTAAAGTCCAGGTCATTTACCTGATTTGATAAAAGCCTCACTTCCGTTCTGACACGGGTTTGCTCCAGAAGTTTAACGATCTGTATGAACTCGGGACTGTTTTCGTCGGCTGAACCCCTTTCCAAGTTCCGATCAAACTTCTGAAAAAGCATTGCGAGTTTCGGCAAGTCATTATCGCCAATCTCCCGGACTTCTATCAAATCTCCCGGCCTGTTTATGAGTGGATCGGTTTGAAGTATGTCCTTGCCTTTCGCCTCCAATTGGAGAAGGACAAAGAACGTACTCCCTTTCCCGACTTTACTTTCCACCCAAGTATCTCCATCCATCAGATTGACGAGTTGCCTGACGATGTTAAGCCCCAGTCCGGTCCCCCCGTATTTTCTGGGTATGGAACTGTCAACCTGGATGAAGGCTTCGAAAACCGAGTCCTGCTTTTCCGACGGGATGCCGATCCCTGTATCTGACACGGAGAAAAGGAGTTTGTGCTTTTTGAAGCTCTCTCCTTTTTTCTGAATTTTTACAATGATGCCTCCTTTTTCCGTGAATTTGAGGGCATTGCTCACCAGGTTTATCAGAATTTGCCTCAAGCGGGTAGGATCCCCTATGAGCTGGACAGGGAGGTTTGGAGTTATATCCAAATTCAACTCCAAACCTTTTGATTGGACTGCAGGTAAGAAGCTTTCCAACAGATCTTTCAATATTACTTCCAGATAGATGGTTGTCTTTTCCAGCATCAGACGCCCCTCTTCACCTTTTGAGGCATCAAGGATGTTATTCAAATCGCTGAGGAGCAAGTGAGCGCTCTTGAGTGCCGCATTTGCGAGTCTTTCTTCCTTTGAGCCTTTTTTGACTGTTTTGCTTATCATTCCCAGCGGGCCGAGGATAGCGTTCAGCGGGTTTCGTAGTTCATGCCCCATGTGGGCAAGGAAGATTGCCTTCGCCGCGTTCGCTGCTTCAGCGGCTTCTTTGGCTGATCGCAATTCCTTTTCGGCTCGCGCTTTCCCGAGATGCGTTGCAACTCGGGCTTGGGTGATAGCCGCGTTTATGGGCTTGATGATATAGTCAAGTCCTCCCACTTCAAGCCCTTCAACAACATTTTCCACTTCCCCCTGCGCCGAAACAAAAATTACGGGAATATCCCTGGTTTCGGGATTTTCCTTCAGGCTCCGGCAGACTTCAAAGCCGTCCATTCCTGGCATGTTGACGTCCAACAGTACCAGGTCAGGACGCTGTTTCATGCGTTCCAACGCTTGTCGGCCGTTGGTTGCTACGATACATTTGTAGTCTGTGGCGAGAATTTCACGTAGGGTTTTTACATTATCGGGTCTATCATCCACGATCAGAATCGTGGCTTTAGGTGGTATCTTCATCGCGACCTCCTATATCGTTTTCTCCCATGCTGATCGACAGGTTTTCGGCGATTTCTCGCAGGATTTTCTGTGCTGCTTCAAACATGAAGTTGGATAACTCATGCTCCAGGCGATTTATTACTTTTTCGGCAGCGGTTTTCTCCAGAAATTGGCTGATTCGCTCCAGGCGTGGATCTGTTTCATCGACGGATCCTTCCGCCAGCCCTTCATCAAAACTTCGAAGCAGCGGCGTGAGCTCTGCCAGTTCTTCGGCGCTCAGTATCCATTTTTTTTCCGGCTCCTTGGGATCCACTTCTTTTTGGATGAGTTGATCGGGAGCAATAGTTTCTGTTCCTTTTACTTCCAACGGAAGGAGAACAAAGAACGTACTCCCTTCACCGAGCTTACTGTTTACCCAAATACTCCCTTTCATCATTTTGACAAGACCTTTGACAATAGGAAGGCCTAGTCCTGTTCCCTGGTGTTTTCTGCTCAAGGAACTGTCAACCTGGGTAAAGCTCTCGAAAACCGAATTGGTCTTATCCGGTGGGATGCCAATCCCGGTATCAGATACGGAGAAAAGAAGTTCTACCGTTCCCTCGCCGGAATCTTTTTTCTCCACTTTCATGGAGATGGCCCCCTTGTCTGTAAACTTGATGGCATTTCCCACCAGATTCCACAGAATTTGATCTAACCTCATGGGATCTCCTATGAGTCGGGCAGGCAGGCGAGGACTCATTTCCAACCGTAAATCCAAGCCTTTTGATTCGGCTTGTGGCAGGAAAATTTCCTGTATTCTTTTCAGCTTGTCTGCCAGATTGAAGTCAGTCACCTTCAGGTTCAGACGACCTTGCTCCATTTTCGAATAGTCAAGGATGTCATTGAGTATTCCCAAAAGCAGAACAGATCCTTTGGTGGCTGACTTCAAAAGCCTTTCTTGCTTTGCTTCGGGCGTGTTCTCTTTCTGCAACACCTCAAGCATAGCTATGACTTGATTCAAGGGGGTTCGCAGTTCATGGGACATGGTAGCGATGAAATTGGACTTTGCTACATTGACTGCTTGTAGCCTCTGAACATTTTCTTGAATGATGTTGTCACGTTCCAGAAGTCCGCGGCGCATTTGATCCAATGTCTCGGCCAGATGGCCAAGCTCATCGCCGGTGGGAATTTCGATAGGAGTTTTTAGATCTCCTTCACCCAAAGCCAGCGCTTTGGATTCCAGCTTTCGAAGAGGTTTACTCACCTTCTGTGCAATGAGGAACATGATCGTTGTGACCAGGATTACCAGGATAAACAACAGCTCCATCACTGCGTTTCGAAGGCGTGCATCCATCAACTTCTGAGTGGGGATCATGTAGATTCCGACCTCCAAAATCCCAAGCGCATAACTTTCGTCCTCCGAACCGACCTCAATGTTCGCCCGGTAGGTTTTTGAGTTTTTAGCCATTGATGAAATGGCTTTTTCTACCAGTGGAGGTTCTTCTTCATCCTCCAAAACACGAATGAAAGCCACATTGACCTCTTCGTTTCGTTCCATCAGAGATTCCACCATGGTTTTCAGTTCCTCAGGGTCATCGTGCAGCAAGGGTGGAATAATCGCTTTGGAAAAAGAAAAGGCGATAGATTCCCCCTGGGCATCCATTTGTTCCATCAAGGCCAAGCGTTCTTGCGGGATGCTAAGCAGTGCTTGTCCGGCAATGATGAGGACGGTGCAAAGAGAAATCCACAAAGAGGCTTTAACGCCCAGTCGAACTCTCCACGTTTTTTTAGGCATGACGAGTCTCCTATGTTTTTCAGGATGGGCGGGGAAAATACAAAAAATCGGAGGTTCCCCGGCCAGGCCGGGGTTGTCCTCCAAAAGACAAGGAGTTTATCGGACACAATCCGTGAAGTTCTCGGAGGCCTTCATCCCTGGTCTTATGAAATCGTACTCCCCGTCGTGGGAAGGAAGGAATCCGCCGACCTTCAGTTTTTTAAGGGCTTGTGGGTCTTTCAGTTTCAGGAGCGCTGTCCGGAGGGCTTCAAAAACACTTTTATCGAGCCCCTCCCGAGCAATCCAGGGTTTGGTGACATTCGGAAAATCATGCAAAACCCGAACTTGTCCTGATTTGTTCCTATTTTTGACCGTATTTTCTTTAAGAGCCCCGGCATCGAACTCTCCTTTTTCCACTGCCGAAAAGACCTTGTTATGGCGACCCAAAAACTTATAGCCGGCCAGGTCTTTGGAACAGATGCCAGCTTTCAGCAACTCTGCCTGGGAAAGATAGCGCCCGGCAGTGGAAATCACGTTTCCAAACGCAAAACTCCGTCCTTTCAAATCGGCGAGCGTTTGGATGTCACTGTCCGTGCGAACAATGATAAATCCTTTGAACCGGTTGCCTTTCTGTCCTTTCCTCTCCTCCATCGCCAAAAGCCGAAGGCCTGGATTTTTACCCTTGGCGTGGACGTAAGAAGACGGCCCTAAGCGGGAAAAATCCACTTTCCCGCTGGCAATGTCACTAACCGCCTGCGCATACTTCTTGGCAATGTATCCGCCCAAAATTCCAGGGTAAACACTACGCACTAGCAACTCGTTGACGA
>CAYVJW010000012.1:0-19380 GCA_964451885.1 uncultured Candidatus Peribacteria bacterium
AGTCCGGTTCTTAGAAGGCTGGAGCTCAGCAATGGGCTCTGGCTATTCGGCCCAACTTGCGAGTGAGACAATGAAATCAAATTACTTCTTCTTTCTGTGTCTCGATCGTGCAATAAATTTATCTGTCACTTTATTTTTTCTTGTTTTAACTCCCAATGCATGAGCTCCCCAAGGGGTTTTTGGGTATTTCATTCCGATAGGGGAGCCACCTTCGCCTCCGCCATGGGGATGGTCATTGGGATTCATGGCTTTTCCCCTTACTTGAGGGCGGCGTCCCATTCCCCTTTTTCGGCCTGCTTTTCCGATTCTTATTAAAGAATGTTCCTCGTTTGACAGTGTTCCGATGGTTGCGTAACAGTCTTTTTGTACATACCGAATTTCTCCAGAAGGAAGTTGGATATGAGACATGGGGCCATCAAGAGAGATGAGTTTTGCAGATCCTCCTGCACTTCGAACCATTTGACCTCCTTTGTTCGGGAAAATTTCGATATTGTAAATAGAATAACCGATAGGAATATTTTTTAATTGCATTCGGTTTCCGTCTTTTGTTTTAGTTTTTGTGTCTGTTATAACCGTGTCTCCTACTTTTGCATCTTTATGGGCCAATTGGTAACGTTTTGTTCCGTCGACAAAAACCACTAGAGCGATATTTGTTGTCCGGTTGGGATCATATTCGATGGCCGTAATTTTACCGGGAATAGAGAGTTTGTCCGTTCCGTCAAAATCAACTTTCCGATATTGAGGCTTGGTGCCGCCTCCACGATGTCGGATACTGATTTTCCCTTTATTTCGGCCAGTTATTTTTTTACCTCGAGTGAGGAGTGCTTTTGTGGCCGGTTTTTTAGAAGTCAACTGAGCTCCGTCTAGAACGCTCATGTCTCTTTGGCCGTTTGTATTCGGTTTTAGAACTTTTATTCCCATGGGAAAAATAATGATTAATGAATAATGTTGTTTTTTAGTTCTTAATGTCTTTACTAATAATTAACATCTAATAACTTGAGTACAAAATGTTGAAATTCCTTTATTTGAATGTATTAAAGTCCAGTTTTTTTCCCTCCTCCAACATAACCGTCGCTTTCTTGACTTTCGGTCGTTTCTGAGTTGCTTTCCCTCTATTTACCAGCCTTTTCTTAGGAGGTAGGGTAGAAATATTTACTTTTACCACTTTCACTCCGTAAAAATTATTTACGGCTTGAGCTACGTCTTTTTTTGTTGCTCGAGAGTGAATGGAGAAAGTGTATTTCCCGGGTGTGGCAACTGTTTTTTCCGTAACGATCGGGGATATGAGGATGGAGTGAGGTTGGGGCATTTTTAGAATTTATAGCTTAGAGCTTAGACTTAGAAAAGAATCTGTATTATTCTAAATTCCTCTAAGTTCTAATTTAAGAATGTTTCTTCGAGTTTTTCCAGTGAAGAACCGAGAAAGCAAATTTTATCTGCATGTAATACGTCATAAGGATTTAAGTAATTTGCTAGCATAATCATAACTTTCGGGATATTTGAGCCGGACCTTTCAAATGCAAAATTCTTTTCAGGGAGAACAAAAAGATATTTTTTCGCTTCTGGAAATTTCTTCAGAAGTAACGCAAAATCTTTTGTTCCGGGCTTTTGGAAAGGGGAATCTTCCAGTGCAAATATCGCATTTTCTTTCGCCTTGGAGGATAGGGAAGAAAAAAGTGCTCTTTGACGTTCTTTCTTGGGCATGCTTATTTTGTAATTCACATTATTTCGCGGACCGTGGGCTACTCCGCCGCCGCGCAGTAGAGGAGCAGATTTTGCTCCGCGCCGGGCGTTTCCAGTCCCCTTTTGTCGGAACATTTTCTTAGTTGAAGCAATGACTTCACCGCGGGTTTTTGTGTGCGCGATTGGCATTCTGGCATTTGAAAGGCGCATAACGACTGCTCGATGCATAAGGTCAACGTTGATTTTTGAGTTGAAAATATGATCGTTCAGTTCTATTGAACCTTTTTTATCGCCGTTGGCGGTATATAGGGTGATTTTCATTTTTCTCTTATAATCACATAGCTGTTTTTTGCGCCCGGAACAGCGCCTTTGAGGGCTATTAAATTATCATCAAGGCCAATGTGTATAACTGTTGCTGAGCGCAGGGTCGTTCGGTCATTCCCAGCTCTCCCTGGCATTTTTTTCCCTTTCATTATTCGTCCGGGTTTAGCACACATTCCTACGGATCCCGGTTCTCTATGATGATGGGAACCATGGGTTTCCGGACCGCGGCTGAAACCATATCGTGCGATTACTCCCGCAAAACCTCGCCCTTTGGATACACCGGAAACCTTCACCTTTTTAATTTCTTTTATTGATTCGAGGTTCACTGTATCTCCTTTTTTAATTTCTGTTTCTTCGTTTTGTTCCAAAGGTATTTCCCGAATAAGCTTAAACTTATTATTTTTATCTTTCGCTTTTTGCGGGAATGCTCCGAGTACAGTGGCGCTGTACCCGTCTTTTTCTTGAGTTTTTACTTGTATTACGGTTGCGGGGGGTGCTTCCAGAAGGGTAATAGGAAGTATTTGCCCGCTTTTAGGGCAACTGTAGGAAGTCATTCCGATTTTTTTTGCGAGAAGACCCTTCATTTCAATTTTTAATTTATAATTTTCAAATAAAAGAGACTAGCTCCCGGTTAACATTTTTATCTCCACATCCACTCCTGCAGGCAATGCCAAATTTTGAAGAGCTTTTATTGTTTGAGGGGTAGGCTCTTTTATGTCGATAAGGCGTTTATGGGTACGGATTTCGTATTGGTCCCGGGCGTCTTTATGTACAAAAAAGGATCGATTTACCGTGTATTTTTTGAGCTTGGTCGGAAGCGGAACGGGGCCGCTCACGATAGATCCTCCTCTTTCTGCCGTGTCTACTATCAACTTTGCGGCTTCATCAATAATTAAATAATCGAAAGATTTAACAATAATTCGAACCTTTGGAGCAAGAATTTCAGTCTTTTTCTTCTCTTTTTTAGCCATATCTTTCTTTGTAGCTGATTTCGTTTTTGTAGCGGCCATTTTTCAATAAAACCTATAAAGAGCTTGCAAAGTGTAGGAAATAATACTTAAATGTCAAACTTTTTTCAAGAAAGTTTGAGTAAAATTTTTTAAGCCAGCTTCCTCAGTGTTCCCTCAATCCTTTCCGTTGCATTCAAATTTTCCGGAAACTTGAATTTCTCCCCCGTCATCAGCTCAAAAAGCCGGATATATTTTTCAGCTGCCGCTATGCGCAGTTCATCGTTCAGGAATTTTCCTCCGTCGTAAGTTTCTGGATCGGCGGAAATATCAATTCCTTTTTCCACCAGCATCCGACGTACGAACTCTTTGTCCAGGCTTTCTGGTTCTTTGTTTGTCATAAACCGGTGTTTGTAGCTTTTGGCGATCCAATATCGGGAGGAGTCAGGGGTATGTACTTCATCAATAACAATTAAATCCCCTTTTTTATCAAGTCCCATTTCATATTTTGTGTCGACTAGGATCAGGCCTTTTTCGGCGGCAAGTTTTTGTCCCAAGGCAAACATTTTGAGGGCGTATTCTTCGGCTTGAGCATAGATGGCCTTCGGTACAAGTCCCTGACTTATAATTTCTTCACGGGAGATCGGTTCGTCGTGTCCTTCTTCGGGTTTGGTGGTGGGGGTAATGATAGGGGTATCGAATTTTTGGTTTTTTCTCATTCCTTCCGGCATTTCCAGGCCGCATATTTTCCGGTTAAGGTGTTCGTAGGCATACCAAGATGAAGTTTTAGTCGTTCCCGTCAGATATCCTCGTACCACGATCTCTACTGGTATAAGTTTGGCATTTTTGACGATGGAAATATTCGGATCGGGAGAATTGATAAAGTGATGCGGCACTACGCCGTCAAGGTGTTGGAACCACCATGCGGCAATTTGGTTTAAAACCTGCCCCTTAAAAGGAATCGTTCCTAAAATATAATCAAAAGCCGAAACCCGATCCGTTACTATGATTGCTCTATCTTCATTAGGGAGAACAAAACTTTCCCGGACTTTGCCGGAATGATGAAGTACGGCTTCGGGGAAGTTTATTTCGGAAATAGTAGAGTTGAGAGCGGCTTGGATTTGTTGAATCATGTTTTTTGTTGTATTGTTTGTACTGAAGTAGATTAACATTATAATGCATTTACTCCCTAATAAAAAAATAATGAAAAAATTATTCCTTCTGTTCCCGGCATTTTTTTTAATCGCCTGCTCCACATCGGAAAATTCCGGCAATCTTCTCAATACCTCATCACCTCCTTCAAAAAATAATCCGAAGGTTGTCAGAATAACCGAATATTTCGATTTCGGCTGTGGACACTGCAAGAAAGCTTCTCAAACCATGGACAATCTGAAAAGGAAATACGGAAAGAAATTGAAAATAACCTTCCGGCATTTTCCGCTTTCTCCTAAAACATTCATGGCCGCAGAGGCTTCCGAATGCGCACGGACACAAGGAAAATTTAAACCGTTTCACGACTTGATTTTCGAAAATTTCGGTGTATATACGGCTGAAAAAATGAAGGAAATTGCGGACGGTTTAAATCTCAATCGGGAAAAATTCGATATCTGTTTGGATTCTGGGGTGATGAAATCAAAAGTTCGAGAAGATCAGGAACAGGCAAGAAAATTCGGTGCATCAGGAACCCCTTATTTCATAATAAACGAAAGGACGAAAATCCCGGGAGCGATATCAGAAACGGCGTTTGAGAATTTGATTGATAAAATATTAGAGAGCAAATAATGGAATTTTTCCTAAAGAACTAAATATTCTTAATTAAAATAATCAACCATTTGGAATCATGAACGATTTCTGCTTTCTTGATATCGAAACTACTGGTCTTGATGCATCAAAAGATTCTATCCTGGAAATTTCCTTTATTCGAAAAAAGGAAGGAAAAATAATTTCTTCTGTAGATCAGGTTATTATTCCCAACAAATCCCCCCTTACTCCTTTCGTGACCAATCTCACCGGTATAACTCCGGAGGAGGTGGAAAAAAGCGGCACAAGGTTGGAAGAAGTATGCGAAGAAATTATCGATAAAATAGGCGACTCGGTTATCGTGGGGCATAATATTGATTTTGATATCGATTTTTTAGTAAGAAACGGTATCGATGTTTCTAAAAATCACCGCATTGATACCCACGAACTCGCGCGAATAGTGCTCAAAGGAGAAGAAAGCTATGCTCTGGAAATCCTCTCAATAAAATACGGCTTTCAGCACAAAGAAGCTCATCGGGCCATGTCTGATGTAGAAGCATGTATAGATCTTTTGGAATTGCTTACTGAAAAAATTAAAAAACTTCCGCTGGAATTTTTACAAAGTGTCCGGAAGTTTTTAGAGGAAAAGACGGATTGGTATGCGAAGTATTTGTTTTTAAGAGTGGAAGCTGGAGCTTCCGGTGCAATGCATTCCCAAGCTGGAGCTTGGGAACGAGGTGTAGAGGAGGGAGTTAGCACAAAGTCACAAAAGCTCCAATCCAAGTCAGAAACATTGAACCAGCTTGCCATTCCGACTTCTGACTTCCCACTTTCCACTTCCCGTCCTCTCTTCTGCCGCATCTCAGACTCTATTCTCGCTGCAGAAGCCACTATCTCCACCGCGGAGAAAATCGCCGAAGAGTGCTCTGTCCTGATCATTACTCCCAAACTTAAGTTTTTTAAGGACGTTCGTCAATTTTCCACTCCGGAAGTAATACTTGATCCGGAAAAGCTATTCCAATTTATTGAAACTCGCACAAAATTAGATAACAAAGAAACCGTTTTTTTTCTGAAATGCATGTACCGGCATTTATTGGGGTTTCGCGGACAAAACAATTTTGACTTGTTTTTTCAGGAACAAGGCTGCTGGAAAGAAGTTGCACTCAACTCTGTCGAGCATCCGATTTTCAAGGAAATCATAAAAGAAAGAGCCAAAGAAAAAATCCTGGCCTTAACCCCAAAAGCTTTTTTTCAATTTCATGATTTGGAATGTTTCCGCTGTCGAACCCTAATCATTGATGAAGCAGAGGTTTTCGCAGAGGATATGTTGAATTTCCCTACAAAAACCGTTTCCCTTGAACCTTATCTTAACTCAAAAAATGAAGAAATAGCCACAAGTACCCTATTTTTTATCAAAAACTTTTGTCGGGAAGTAATCGAAAAAAAACTGAACCATGCCATCACCCCTTTTCCAGAAAAAGTCCTCTTTGAACCAAAAGAAACTTTCCCGGAATTTGCCGAGATCCTTCGATCATTATCATTACAAGAAGCTGCAGACATTCTGGAAAACAAGGGAAGCAACTTTTTGTTTTCCCCCCCCGATGTGGGGGGAGATGTCCTAAGCGAAACGAGGGACAGAGGGAGGCAGAGTACAATCGTGCGTTGGTCTAACTATTATCCCGAAACAGGAAATCTTACGATTAACAGCTGGCAATTTTCAAAATGGGAGAAACTAAAAGCTGAAATGAAAAAATTTCCGAAAATTCTTTTGCACCGGCATAAAATTGATGACTGTAATACCTTTTTTAAAACTTTTTTAAGTATAGAAGAAGCTGAATTTATTGAAGATAAAGCATTGTTTGCTCCCAAAAAACTGGAAATCCCAAAAAACCTTATCTCCGCAAACGATCCTAAATTCAATGATTTCTGTGGCGAGAAAATCATTGAAATTGTACGCAATAGACTGCATGAAGGAGAGTCAATGCTGGTGAATTTTTCAAGCCGGGAAACGCTCAAAAATATTTATACCCAAACGACTGAGTTATTAAAAAACGATAACATATCGATAATGGGAGAACGCATTGCCGGAGGAGAAGGGAAATTATTGAAATTATTACAATCAAAACAAGAAATCATCTTCTTCAACCAAAAATTTATCCATCCGGAGCTTGAACACCTCAACTGGAAAATTATCGTGATACAAAAATTCCCTTTCCTTCCTCCTTCTCCCCTGTTAAAAGCCATTGAAGCATCACTAAAGCAATCCGGAAAAAACTTCTGGGATGCCTGGACTATTCCAATGGTAGCAGCAAATCTATCGAGGCGGACATCTTCTTTTTCCGGGGCGAAAAAAATAATTTTTATTGATCCCAGGCAGAATACGAGGTGGGGGAAGGCGATATTGAAGAGAGCTTTTTAAGAGAAATAATTTTCGGTTCTATTTTTTGTTTTCCACTTCTGAGTTCCGAGTTCCTACTTTCATAACATTCGCTGAGAGCTCTCAACTATTCCTTGGCCATCTTGTTCGGAAGTTCTCAAATAATCCGTAAATAAAATCCCTTCCAGATGGTCAAACTCATGTAAAAATATTCGTGCATCAAATTTATTAAACTTTCTTTCGCACCAATTTCCCGCAACATTTTGCCAGCGGACTTTTACTTTCGCGGGGCGCGATATGTTTGCAAATTTTCCGGGAAGGCTGAGGCAGCCTTCCTCCATCACCACTTCATTTTGAGAAAGTTCAAGGATTTCGGGATTAATCATAGGCAATATTCTTCCCCCCTTTTTTGCTCCGGCGTTAAGCGTTATCAAAATAACCCGTGCGGAAGTTCCCACCTGATTAGAGGCTAATCCCACTCCTTTTGCCTTGTTTCCATCATCAGGAGTAACCATTGTTTCGATCATTTCTGCAATGAGACTTTCAAGTTTTGTATCAAAAACCTCAACCTTTTTGCAGGCTTTTCGAAGGACGGGGTTTTTTTCGCCGGTTTGGATGGTTAACATGATAATATTTAAAATTCTAAAATTTCCACTTTCCCAATCTTTCTGGGCAAAACCAACCTCACTTTCCCCTCTTTTCTCTTCTTATCATGTTTCATCGCCTCAAAAATTTCTTCTTTTGAGTATTCACAATATAAATCAAACTCGAACTTCTCAAAAATATTCCTGATTTCTTTCGTCGTGGTCAAACTGCAGATTCCTTTTTTCTTTGCATAATCCGCTGCCATAACAGTCCCGATTGCTACCGCAACCCCATGCGGCATTTTAAAATCGGAAAGCAGCTCTATCGCGTGTCCGAAAGTATGCCCAAGATTTACATACATCCGCACCCCTTCCTCTTTTTCATCTGCCTCCACGACTTCCTTTTTTATATTTATTGAATCAGGAACAAGTGCAAAAACATCATCAATATCCGGATTTTTTCTGGCAATTTTTTCCAGGTCTTGAAAATGTTTGCTCGATCCCAAAATCCCGTGTTTAACCATCTCTGCAATGCCGTTTAGAATTTCTGAAGCCGGTAGGTCGTTAAGAAACTCACGGCAACAAAATATTTTTTCCGGCTGGTGAAATGAGCCAATAAGGTTTTTTCCGTAAGGACAATTAATTCCGGTTTTTCCTCCCACGGAAGCATCAACCATAGCCAATAAAGAGGTCGGAACGGAGATGAAAGGAATTCCCCGCATAAAAACGGAAGCCGCAAAACCCGCCGTATCCCCGATCACGCCGCCTCCTACGGCAACAAAAATACAACTTCGATCGAATTCTTTTTGAAAAGCATGGTTCAAAATCTTATTTACAGTTTCCCAATTTTTATGTTCTTCGCCTGAAGGCAAAACAAAAACATTCGGAAAAGCACTAAAATTAAATCCAGAAATATTTTCATCCGTAATAATCAAAGCCTTTTTATCTCCGATTTGGGATTTTAGAGCCTGCCTAAGCGCGGAATAGCTTTCTGGAAACTCAATATCGTAGGTTTTTGTTTTTTCTGGAATGCGAATGGTGATTTTTTTCATGAAAAAATAACTAAGGGTGAGAGATAAAATAACATGTTCAAGTTCGCTCAGATTTGCATTATATAGATTTATAAAAAATTGAGGAATATTGTAATATTGTGAAAGTTTTTAGAAATTTAGATGATGTGAAGCTGTGATGAAATTGTTCAAGTTATTTTGTCGCTCGCCCTAACAACTAATAACTAATAACTAACAGGTCCCAGTACCACTTCCAAATCGCTTCCCCTTCATACAAAAAAACCAAAGTCGCGGGAAGCAAAAAAGCGCCCATTGGAACGGCTGATTTTCGGGTGTACTTTTTGAAAGCTAAAAGATAAATAGCTGCAATCGTTCCTGCGATATAAGCCAAAATAAGTGCCAGGAACAAATATTTCCATCCCAGGACCAATCCCATATAAAGCCCCAGCCACAAATCCCCGAATCCGACCCATTTCCCGCGGGAGATAGTATACTGGATCCCATAGAACAAAAATCCGGCTAATGCCCCGATAAAAAAATCCTGAACCGGAATCTCCCTAAAAAACGCCCAAATGCCGACGAAAAAAATGGCTGGAAAAACAATCCGGTTATCGACCTCCAGGAACCACAAATCATAGAAAAACAAAACCAATGTGAAAAACACTATTCCCGTCAAAGGGAAAAAATGGCTGTTTCCGTAAAATTTTTGGGCAAAACAAAAAAAAGTAAGAATAAATACAATTTCAATCAACGGATAACGGACAGAAATTTTTTTCCCGCAGGCGTGGCATTTTCCTTTTTGGAAAATCCAGGATAAAATAGGAACCAGATTTTTTGCTTGAAGTGGTTTTTGGCAATTTGGACACTTTGAACGCCCCCATAAAATCCCTTTCTCCTCAAAATGAAGGCGCCGGATCAAAAGAGAGGCGAAACTGCCGAGCATAGCGGCAATAATTATGATACAAATAAGGACATATGTTTTTTCCATACGGTAAGTTTATGCGTCTAATATAAAATAAGCTAATTATAAATTTTGTTGACACATGTAATAAAGTGTGATAAAAACGATTAGATGAAAAACAGAAATTCGCAAAAAAAAGCGGTTCTCCGGCTGAAGATCCCAAGATTAAACACACGGGGACCTATGGCATTCGAGCAAATTCTAGCAAGTTTGCATGGGCTATTAATCAAAAATTCGAAGAAATTTGGCAGAGAGGAAATAAGTTTTGAAATAGCTCGGTTGCAAGGGAAAATTTATTTTTACATATCCGCTCCCTCGCATCTCCAAACTTTAATATCTTCTCAATTTTATGCCCAATATCCGGAACTGGAAATAGACAAGGTTCCGGAAATTTTTACAAAAAAACTGATTAAGGATAAAAAAGTACTTGTTTCTACCTTAAGGCCGGCAGAACCTATGGTTTTTGCTTTTAAGAGGTATCCTCAGTTCGAGGATAAAATGTCTCAACAATTCGAAGATCCGTTAGGCCCTATCACTGCTGCCATCTCACATCTAAGTAGTAAAGAAGATTCTGCCATTATTCAGTATGTCGTTACCCCCATCCCGCCTAGTTGGAACTCGATAGCTCATAAAACACTCCGGCGATTTTTCGGTTCCCGGCCCTGGAAGTGGGATTGGTTTCGAGCTTTTTACCAATGGGCTCGTCTTTCGTTTTCCAAAAAAACTCGAATTTGGCGTTCTCCAATCTGGGGAACATTGCTTTTTTTCTTTGGGTGGGGTGGAGGGGGAGGAATTTTAAAATTAGACCCCCAGGCTTCTGGAGATGATGAACCGGATCTGGATCGGGAAGCTCAAACTTCATCCCGGCATGACAGGGAAACAGTCTTTTCCGCCTCTTATGATAAACTAAATCGACTTCAGTTTGCTGTCAATATTCGCGCTGTTTACATTTACGATCCGAAAATAGAGGAACTTCAGGCAGAATCTAAAATTCGGGAATTTGCGGGTACTTTTCAGCAATTTTCGCTTCCGCAAATGAACCACTTCATAGTTTCTACTATTGATAAAGACATAAATTCTCAAACGTTCAAAAATGTGGCCTTGCGCAAACAAAACAAACCATTTTCACTTTCTCAGGAAGAACTGGCAACTATGTTTCATCTTCCCACGGAAACAGTAACTACTCCGGCAATTCAGTGGGTTGACTCCCAAAAAATGGAACCTCCTGTGGACTTGCCGGAAAAAGAGGAGAAAGGTATTACGATCATTGGAAAAACCAATTTCAGAAACCAAAATAAAGAATATGGTCTTCGAGAACTGGATCGCAGAAGGCATGTGTATATCATTGGAAAAACCGGGATGGGGAAATCAACGCTTTTGGAGAATATGATTTTTTCGGATATTTTGGCGGGAAAGGGCGTTGGTGTAATAGATCCCCATGGAGATTTGGCTGAAGCGGTGCTTCGGTTTGTCCCGAAGAGCAGGACAAACGACGTGATTATATTTGATCCCTCCGATCGGGATTTTCCCATTTCTTTTAATATGCTGGAAGGGAAAAACGCGGAACAACGCGGCTTGATCTCCTCTGGATTAATCGGGGTAATAAAGAAATTAAACATCGACTCATGGGGTCCAAGGTTGGAGCATTTTCTGCGAAATACAATTCTGGCGCTCACTGAAGCGCCCGATACTACCATGTTAGGTATCGCCAGGATGTTGGTGGACAACAACTACCGTGAAAAAATCTTGCATTTTGTGAAAGACCCGATGGTACAGAGCTTTTGGCAGACAGAATTTTCCGCTCTTGCTCCTCAAAAAAGAGCCGAAGCGATCGGACCAATTCAGAATAAAGTCGGGCAGTTCCTCGCTACCCCTGTCATTCGGAACATAGTCGGACAGCCGAAATCCACGCTGGACCTTCGGTTTGCTATGGATTCCGGGAAAATTGTGGTTGTGAATCTCTCAAAAGGAAAAATAGGGGAAGATAACTCAACTATGCTGGGCTCCCTACTGATTACCAAATTCCAGATAGACGCCATGAGTCGGGCGGATATCCCGGAAAAAAAACGTTTGGATTTTAACCTCTTTGTGGACGAATTCCAGAACTTTGCGACGGACTCTTTTTCCACAATCCTTTCAGAAGCCCGAAAATATCATCTGAGTCTTACTATGGCAAACCAATACGTAGCCCAAATGTCGGAGGAAGTATCGGCGGCGGTTTTTGGGAACGTTGGAAGTCTTGTTTCCTTCCAGGTGGGAGTAGACGATGCAAAAGTTTTTTCAGAACAGTTTGACGAAGAAAAAGTTACTCCTAACGATCTGACTAATCTTCCAAAATACAGTGTTTACAACCGAATCCTGGTGGACGGAATGCCGACTCCTGTTTTTTCTGCAGCTACATTACCTCCTCCGATACTGCCTTCCTCGGAAGAAGTGGACGAACGGGTTAAAAAAATCATCCGGTTTTCCCGCCAAAGATACGCTAAACCGCGAGAATCGGTAGAAGAAAAAATTAATCGTTGGTCGAGGCCGGAGGAGGAGAAGAGGGTGAAGAGGGAGAAGAATGAAAATAGAACTTAGTTGGTAGATGGTAGAACTTAGAGGAGGAATACAGGTTCTTTTCTAAGCTCTAAATTTTTTTCCTCCTTTCCCTCTCCACGGACTCCAACCGTCTTCGGTATCCTTTCCATATTCTAAAAAAAGTAATCCCCAAAATAATCAGTGTTAAAACCAAAGTTATATAAAGCCACAGTCGCATAGAAAACCCTGGAACCCCTGCAAACCGAGATAAAACCAACACTATTCCCGTCGCTCCTAGGAAATAAAATTTCCAGAATTGATGGCGCATGGATTTTTTCAGATGCTTATTGTGAGTCGAAATATTCTTTGCTATTGATCCTAGAAAGAAAATGAAAATAAAAAACACCAGGAGTCCGTAGCCCAATAAAAAATCCCCGCCGGGATTGGGATTGAGATAGTATTCGGGGAGGAGAAGCTTGGAAAGGGAAAGAGTGATCATGATATTTTATGTTTATGACATACAAAAAAACAACACATGCAAACTAAATATTATTTTAAAATTTTCAATGATTATCTTATAATTCTTCATCCACCTCATCCTGTTCTTCTTCCTCTTTCCCGTACTCTTCCCCAAAACGTTTATCAGAATTTAAAAAATCATTGTAGTAGGTATGATAAAACCAATGATAAATTCCTTCAGCTATGCCGTTTCCCGTTCCCAGCATCCCCAGCATAAACGGAAGTGCTAAAAAGCTGGAAACAGTGGCACTTCCTTTTGAAAAAAGAGTTCCCAGGAAAAAGAAAAGAACAATCCCTAATATCACTCCGTACACATTCACTAACATATGTTTTTTTGCTGCAATAATCTCAAGGACAAAATAAGTAAAAATCCCTACACAAAGAGTATGCAATAAAGCTGCCGCTGCAACTCCGAAAGTGCCATAAATCTTACTCCCCATGATATAAGCTGGCAGGAAGAAAAATAAACAAACAAGTTCTCCAAAAAAAACATGAGTCAAAGCCGTTGACCGGGAGTAATACTTTTCCTCCACAATGCTGGCGATCAAAATATAAGCCAGATTTGCAGCAAGTGTGGCTATAAAAACGGCAAATATAACAATATAAATAAAAAGCGGATGCATTTTATCAGTCCCAAGTTGAATTCCAAACTCCGTAGTTTGGACATCTGAAGGGGAAAGTACATCCCCGACGATCGACCAGGTCAGAAAAAGAATAAGTCCCCACACGACAGTTCCCACCAACCCTGCCCCAAATCCGCCTAAAAACCGGAAAAAAACAAGCGAAACATAAAATGGTTGGTCCAGATAGCTTTGCACGGCTTCCTCTTGAGCGACTTCTGTCTCATTGGCTACTTCAGGTGGCTGGGGTTGTTGAGTTTGTTGGGGGGGGGAAGCAGGATCTCCGTTCATTTTTTTTGTTTTTATGTTTATTGCATTCTAGCTAAAAAATTTAAAATTCAAAATTTACTCTCCTGTATGAGGGCAGAGCCCCTATGTGCACATTCGTTTTCTCCATTCCTCAATTTTTCCGTGATGCCCGGATAGCAATATTTCCGGCACTTTCATTCCCCGGAAATTTTCCGGTCGGGTGTAGTGAGGATATTCGCATTTTCTGTCCAGTTTTCTGGAAAAACTTTCTTCTTCATGGCTTTCGGCTTTTCCTATAACCCCGGGGCATAATCTGGCTAGGCCATCAATAACTACCTGAGCCGGCAATTCGCCTCCCGTAAGGATAAAATCTCCGATTGATATTTCCCGGTCTACCAGATGATCTCTTACGCGTTGGTCAATTCCCTCGTAATGGCCGCAAAGAAGAATAATTCGGCGCCCCTTAGCAACTAACTCCTCAGCTAATTCTTGCCGAAAAGTATCCCCGTGAGGTGTCAAAAATATAACCGGTGCTTTGTCTTTTTCTAAATTCTTCACATGTTCGATTGTATCAAAAAGCGGTTGGGCAGACATAACCATGCCGGCTCCGCCGCCGTAGGGAACATCATCCGTTTTTTTATGCTTGTTTTTTGAGAAATCACGAATGTTAAAAAGATTTACTTCAATTTTTTTATCAGCAATAGCCCGGCCGATGATGGACGTACAGAGAAATGAATCGAAAAGTTCGGGGAAGAGAGTGAGGATGTCGAAGCGCATGGAATTCAATTATCAATCAGAAGTAGAAATGTTTTAAAAATCCAAATTTTTATCCCCAAAGATGAAAATTTGAGAGGAGGAAGAAACGGAATAAGCGAAGTCCCGACCAAAGGAGGGATGTAGATATGGAGTTTCTTCCGACGTGGAGCCGCCGACGAGACTTGAACTCGTGACCCCCACCTTACCATGGTGATGCTCTACCACTGAGCTACGGCGGCTTAGACATGAGGCAGTATAATTAAAAAATAGAAATTAGAAATTAAAAATGAAGATTTTTTAACTTTTGATTTCTGATTATAACGCACTCATTATGCTTTTTTAAAAAAAACGCCTAAAATCGAAGGTTTTTGTGTTAAGTCTTTCGTAGAGAGGAGTTCTCGCTTTGTTTTTGTGGTAACAGAGAAGAAACTATAAACAAACAATAACTTGTTCGGAATTTCAATCGAAAATTACACAGAAATAGTGAGAAATTCACAGTTGGTTCAATAGTCCCGGAGGGCTGTTGAACCTTGTCTATAATGTCTTCATATTCAGGTTCAACAGCCTTGCAGGACTATTGAACCAACTAATTCTTCGACGAAACGTTTCGTTACAGATCCTGAGCTTGTTGAATGAGAGTCAGGTCTGAGACCTGCTTCGACTCGATTTTCGTAATGAAGGGGGAAAAATTTTTGGTTTTTGATTTATTCAATTACACTGTGTTGGAATGGGTTTATGTGCCTAAAAATCTAAATAAAAAAAACAAATTTAATGGGACTTTTTCGTAAAAAAAGTGATTCCGAATGGAAAAAAACCTGTATTGGCAGGTGGCTTTTTGGAAGTGGGAAGGGGGAAGTGGGAAAGGGGAACAATCATGTTCCTCCCCCCTGGAGGGGGAGGCTATGTGGGGGGGCGAAGAGGATTGTAGCTAGCTTTTTACTCGTATCATTTTTCTTCTCCATCGGCTTTCTGGAAGTCGTTGAAGCCATGAACATACTTGGGGATCAAAAGTACGCTGAAGATCCTGTAGGCGGGAAAACAGACTTGGCGCCGACGGATGATGTGGGGACGGATGTGGGGTTGACGGTGAATGGAACGCAGGTGACGGGGAAGATGTGGACTGAGGAATACGGATGGATCGAGATGCAGCCTGACGGTGGAGGGGTTACGTTGGCCGTGGAAGCTGGACCGATAGGGCGGTTGTCCGGGATGGCGTGGGGGGAACAGGTGGGGTGGATTGAATTCGGGCAGTGGGGGGCGGATCCTGATAGTGGAGTTTATATAGATGCGGACGGGTATTTTCAGGGAGTGGCGTGGTCTGAGCAGTTGGGCGAATTTACTTTCGGGGATTATATGTTGCTTAATAGTGTGTCGAATGAATATACAGATGAAGCCGGGGATAAGGCTACTTATTGGGCGAGGACGGGGTGGCGGCCCGGGGGCGACACTGATCCACCTACTGGGGGATCGGTCAGTTATACAGACGGTTATGAAACAGACTCTGTTATCACTGTTACGGTAGATCGCGGAACCGATCAGGGGCCGGCAGGATTTAGTTTGGACGCGGCGGATTACCTGCTGGAGTATCGTTCTGTCCCATTGAGTAACGACATTTGTGGCACGTTTGAAGATACCTGGGCAGACGCCAATGTGACAGAAGATCCGGAAGCGGTCAGCTACGAATTCCCCTCCACCAACGCAAATTGTTACCAGTTCCGTTATACCGTAAACGACAAATCTTTAAATACCACGACTTACACTGGAACGACTACTACAAAAGTTTCTACCGACAATCCGACGATTTCTTGTTCTGTCGAGGAGGGAACTAGTCCGGATTATCAATACCAGATAGGAACCACGCTTTTCTATACGGCTCTGCAGACAGGGGACTTTACCGTCAGCGTGATGGTAAACGACGCTATTGCGGGCATTGAAAAAGTAAACTTCCCAACGTTTGGTACAGGATTTACCGGAGGAGGAGATGATATATCCGATCCATACGAACAAGTCTACGTCTGGGATGAGACAGCTACTACTTCTCCGGCCAACAAACTTGTCATCGTCACCGCAAACAGTGGTCTGACCAATGCCTGTGACTTCACGATCACCGAAGACAGCGTGGTCCCTTCCGCCGGCGTGACGACCTACCTCACGCAATACATCACAAACCTTACGACCGATCCGGCCATGACCGTAAACGACGGGTTGGATAGTGGGGCAGGACTTGATACGGCTACTCGAAAGCTGCAGCGATCTGTAGGAGACTTGGCGCTTGATGCTTGTAGTAATTATGGAACATATGCGGACGTTACTTATACTGGTACATATCCAAACATTACTGATGTTGATGCCATTGAACATGATAAATGTTACAAATACCAATGGATCATCCGCGATTACGTCCAAAACGAAGTCGCCTATCCGGCCGCGACTGACTACAAGGTTGATACTACTATTCCAAACACAGCAGTGACCGATGTGACCGAGAGTTCGGCCAACATCTTCTACTCCACCGGACCGCACATCGTGTACTACCAGACTACCGGAGAAACAAAAGACTTTACTGTCGAAGCTGATGCATCCGATCCGGAATCAGATATCGAAAAAGTTAACTTCCCGGTTATTACAGCAAATTTCACTGGTGGAGCGGATGATCTTTCTGGACCGTACTCAGAAGTCTATACCATCTCCGCCAGTACGAGCGACTCCCAGGCCGACAACGCCGTGACGGGATACAACTTCGCGGGTCTTACAAACGACGATAATTTTACCGTAACCGTGGATGACGATGGGCCAACCAGTGTTACTATTAGTTGTCCGGCTGATTACGATACGGACGGGAATTTCACCATCGGTGGTTCATATGGCACGGATGCGTTGTCTGGAGTCGATACAGCCAGCTCTTATGTTCAACGCCGCGATGGCACATTGTCTGGCAACAGTTGTTCCAGTTACGGGACCTATGCCAATCAAGGCAGCGCCGGGGATACGAATGTTGGACAATCAGGACTTACCATTGGCTGTTATGAATATCAATACTACAGCATTGACTATGTAGGAAACGTTACGATCTCGACTTCCTGCACTGTTAAAGTCGATACCAGCGTACCGAGTGCACCGGTACTCAGCGTGACCGAAACTTCTGATTACATTCATTATGATGGCAGCACTTTATATTACAATAATGCTGTCGCCACGCCGGGGAGCTTTGACGTGAACGCCGTTATGAGTGATGGAGAGACTACTATTCAGCAAATAGACGGGTCCACCGAATTCGGTGATACTCCGACTGATACTACAGATCCGTTTGCCGCTGCCTACTCTGTAGAACAAAGCAGTACCTGTACCAGTCCTATTTCTATTACAGCCACCAACTTTGCAGGCCTCAATTCAGGGACAGATATGGTTTGTACTTTAGATACCACAGGCCCTTCCACAGGTTCTGTCAGTAATCTCAATGACTATCAGAGTGGTACGACTATTACAGTTACCGTGGATAGAGGAACTGACGCGAGTAGCGGCATCAGTCCATTGGATGGGGACTACTTATTAGAATATGACACAGCTACACTTTCAGGAGGGACTTGTGGCACTTTTACAGGCACTTGGACTGATGCAGGAGTGACAGAAACCGCTGCTGGCACGAGTTATGACTTTACTGGAGGTCTTACGGCCACCTGTTATAAATTCCAATATACGGTTACTGATTTAGTAGGAAATGAGACTACTTACACAGGAACCGATATAACCAACATAGATACTACAACCCCAGATATCCTAGAAGTTGATGCGGGAGCCTCAGATCAAGATCGTACTTCTCTCACCAGTGATACCTGGCTCAATAACACACAAACAGGATCAGACGGAATCATATCATTTAGTTGGATCGATCCAGACTCAACCTCAGAGGACGTCTTTTTCTACGAACTCAACACTATAGCTACGGCTGACCAGATTGACGGAACTGACAGCTCTGTGACCACAGCCTACGTCGATGGCATAAATCTTTCAGAAGGCCTTAGCTATCTGCATGTACGCCCTCAGAACAATGCGGGAACCTGGGGAACAGAGAGAGTCTTTATTATCAAATATGATATTAGTACTCCGACCGGAGGAAGTACCACCAATACAGACGGGTACGAAAATGACACCATAATAAACGTCACAGTAAATCGCGGGACTGATTCATTATCAGATATGAGTGCAAACGCAGCTGATTACCTTCTCGAATATCAGAAAGCCACATTATCCGATGACACCTGTGGGACTTATGGATCCTGGACAGACGCTAATGTCACCGAATCCCCGGAAGCTACCAGCTATGACGTTACCTCTATCAATGCCAACTGTTACCAGTTTCGCTACACAGTAAAAGATGTAGTGAGCAATGCCATCACCTACACCGGAACACTGACCACAAAAGTCTCCACAGACGATCCAACAATATCCTGTTCCGTGCTAGAGGGCACCAACCCGGAATATCAATATCAGGTCGGACCAACCCTCTTTTATACGGCTCTCCAAACAGGAGACTTCACAGTGAGCGTAACAGTGGGAGATGCCATTGCTGGAGTAGAAAAAGTAAACTTTCCAAGCCTAGGTACAGGATTCACCGGAGGCGGGGATGATCTGCTCTCTCCTTACGAGCAGTTGTATGCCTGGAATACTCTGGCAGTAACTTCTCCGGGGAACCAGCTTGTCACCGTCACCGCAAACAGCGGTCTGACCAATACCTGTGACTTTACCGTCACCGAGGACAGTGTCGCTCCTGCTGGCGGATCTACGACCTACCTCACTCAGTACCTTACCGACCTGGCTACTGATCCGAGCATCACCATCGGTGATGGAACTGACAGTGGAGCCGGACTTGACATCGCCACTCGTAAACTCCAGAGAGCTGAAGCTGTGCTGACCGAAAACGTTTGTGGCACATACGGCGTGTATGCCGAAACAACCTTTGACTACAACCTCGTCTATCCAAATGTCCTTGATACCGCTGTGATCGAGCAAGGCAAATGTTACAAATATCAATGGGTCATCCGCGATTACGTCCAAAACGAAGTCGCCTATCCGGCCGCGACTGACTACAA
>CAYVJW010000012.1:19480-24326 GCA_964451885.1 uncultured Candidatus Peribacteria bacterium
GAGAGACTACTATTCAGCAAATAGACGGGTCCACCGAATTCGGTGATACTCCGACAGACAGCACTGATCCTTTTGCCGCCAGCTATAGCATAGAACAAAGTAGTACCTGTACGACGCCGATCAACGTGACGGCCACAAACTTTGCGGGCTTGAGTTCGGGCGCGGATATGACGTGTGTACTCGACATCACCGCTCCGACGATCAACACCCCATCCAGCGATGAAGGAGCCGTATCTGCAGACAGAACGCTAGATTTTAGCTGGACAGCGTCTACAGATAGTCAGTCCGATATGCTCTCTCTTGAGATTTGTATCGATAGTGATAAAGCAGATGCGTGTGACCATAGCAATACAGGGCTTGCCGGTACGGCTACTGCCTACCAGTGGGCTGATGAACCGAACTGGAGAGTTACTTATTACGCAAAGATCAGAGCGACCGATAATGTGGGCAACGTATCAGCGTGGTCATCGTGGTCAGCCGGTGTAATGCCAGACGGAATCCCACCAACACTCAATGCCGACAATGCCGATACGAGTAGCTGGTTTACTGAAAATCCGACTATTACTGTAACGGCTACAGATGCAGAATCAGGCCTCAATAAAGTCACTTATAGCTGGGATAGTGCAGCCGATACGAATAGCACTGAGACCAGTAATGGCGCTGCACTCAGTATCCCATCCGAAGGTGTTCATGCTCTTTATCTTTGGGCTGTGGATAATGCCGAAAACGAACAAACCTGGAGCGGAGTCTACTGGCTCGATACGATCGAACCGACTATCGACGCTGGGGCGATGGCACTCGATAACAGTTATGTGGAGATCACCTTCAACGAAGCGGTTTATATGAGCCTTGGATCAGGAGTACTGGAAGTAACGGACTTTGCCCTGACATTTGTTGCGAATGGCGGGACAGCTACGGGGGCGGTTATTACCGGATTGACAAAAACAGACGGCACAGCCCTTGCGGGAGGCGAATCCGTAGTTCGCGCACAGATTACTGTCACGGGACTTCCGGCAGGAACTGAAACAGTTGAAATCAAGCCGACGGATGGAACGAGTATTTACGATATAGCCGGAAATACCGCATTGATAACAGAAACCACAGGGGCATTGACTTTGAGAGATACGACTTATCTGGCGTTTGAAGCCGTACTGGTTGACCCAACTTCTACTAACTTTTCAGATTTTATGGGCGTTGAATTTATCGCGGGCGCTTATACGAACGTTGTAGAAGATGATACCAATTATGAAAACACTTCTACCTTTTTAGTCGACGAGACGGCTACCCAGCTTTTCCTCTACAACACCAACGCTATCACCGGCACCGTAAACCGTCTCTCCTTCCACATAATCGCCGCGGCGACCGCTGAAGCCGGAAACGGAGTAACGGCAAAGATTTGGAACGATTTGACGGGAACGTGGGAAGCAATCGACACAAATACGGACGGTGCGATGGGCACAACGGCTCTCGTGTATGATTCGGCGGTTGATGTCGAGAATTATATTGACGATAGTGGCATAGTGCGCGTTCTCGTTTACTCTACAAACCCAGCGACAGCCGGTCAGAACGCCGTACTCAGTACTGATTGGGCATACCGAAGGCTCTGGAACGAGATTAATATCGGCCTGCAGTACTTCGATGGTGTAGAGGTGATCGATGTAGCTATCGAACCAACAGAAATAGGTGAAAATTCACCGCTCAGAATCCACAAAGGCGGAGTGAACTACGGAATTTCTCTGGTTGATTCTGATGATCCGTACGCATCAAAAATGCAGAGTAAGACGGCGAATGACGGAGTGAAGGCGTGGTTAAAGTGGAACAGATAGGGATAAATCCTAAGCGAAATTTGGACTGTGCTGATATGATTCTTCGTGAACTTGTATTTTTTTGTCTGTATAGACTTTCACTTCATCTGCCAATCCTCCCAATCGTTCAACTATATCATTTTCTACAACCACAAAAAGTTTCTCATTAAATACTTCCTGTTTTTTGTTAAATTCTTCTTGTTTTTTATTAAATTCTTCCTGCCTTTCGTTAACTTTTTCCTGTCTTTCGTTAAATTTTTTTTGTTCTGCGATAAAGCCGAGTACCGTTGCTTGAAATTCTTGATCAGTCATGGACTATTTTTATGTTTTTTGGGAGCAATTGTCAAAATAATTTTTCAATCATCTCCTCCGTTTTCTCCATCCCCAAACATCCGTCTGTGACCGACAGCCCTGGCACAATATCATCCATTGATTTCGCTTCTTTTAGGTTTTGTGCGCCATCAATCAGGAAACTCTCTACCATAAATCCCTTTACCATTTTGCCGATTTCCGGATTTTTTTTCATTGATTCCAGTACTTCAAAGAGCACTGCTGGCTGACGGAGAGGATTTTTTTTTCCGGTTTCGGGATCAATAGAGTTATCGTGGGAAAGGTCGATGATAATCCCTGGGTTTTGTACATTCTTTTCTTTGAGAAGATTGGATGCTCTTTTTAGATGATCAAGATCATAATTTGTTTTTCCGCTTCCTCCCCGCAGGATCAGGTGGGCATGCGGGTTTCCAGAGGTTTTTATCTGCCGCCCGTGAAGGGCGTAAACGTGCGGATTTTGTGCGGCGATGATGGAGTTTACGGCGACGGGAATATTGCCCGAGGTCGGATTTTTAAGGCCCGTCGGGTGCGGGATCATGGAGGCGAAAATGCGGTGTTCCTGGTCTTCGGAAGATCGCGCTCCGATGGCAATCCAAGTGATCATGTCCACAAAATATCCGTCGTTATGGGTAAAGAGCGCTTCGTCGGCGATTGGAAGTCCCAGTTCCAGCACGCGGAGCATCATTTCTCGACAGTAATAAATGCCGGCTTCCAGGTCAGATGTTCCGAACGGGTCGGGTTTATTGAGCGGACCGGTCCAGCCGATGGTGGTGCGTGGTTTTTGGGTGTAAATCCGGATAAGGATTTTTAGTTTATCTTTTACCTTTTCTTCTACGGCCTTTAACTTTTTAGCGTATTCTATCACAGCCGTGTTCGGCCAGGCGGAGCAGGGGCCGACAATGAAAAGTTTCCGGCCGTCTTTCCCTTCGAGAATATCATAAACTTCCTGCCGGTCTTTTTCGACTTGCTGTTTCATCTTCTCGGAAAGTGGGAGTTTTTCTTTGACTGTTTTCGGATGGGGGAGGGGTTTTTGGACAGTGTAGGCCATGAGGGAAAATTTAAGAATTTCTAATTTTCAAAAGTTGAGTATGGGGGGGATGTAGATAAAGTCAAGTTTACTAGTTGACGAGTTGGCGAACAAACGAGTAAACTGCAAACATATTATTAATTCAACAATTATGAAAGCATTTATTGTCAGTTTCGGATTTGATGAAATGAAAGGGCTTGCTTCCGAGAAAGTTTTTACGGAATCCGGGGAAATCGAGGTTTTTCGAGGAGAGATTGAGGGGGAAAAAATAATAATCCTTCCTCGCCGGAGGCGGTCTTATGATGTTCTTCCGAGCCATATTAATTTTCTGGGGAACCTGACAGCTTTAAAGCAGCTGGGGGCGGATGCGGTGGTATCCCTTTCTACGGTAGGGGTTTTTGATCCGATGGTTGAGTTGGGGACGCCTATTGTTCCGGATGATGTTTTTTTTCCGGACAACAGGCTACCGGATGGTAATTTATGTACGGTCTTCCAGAAGAGAGGAAAAGACTGCGGACATCTTATTGCGGATTCATTGTTTAATGAGGCCATAAATGACGATCTATCGAGTATTTTTCCGGAAGCAGTTGCGGATGTGGTACATGTCCATTCCAGCGGTCCGAGATTTAATACCAAATCCGAGATTGCGTACTTTAAAAACGCGGGAGGAGCGGTTATTTCCCAGACAAGCGTCCCGGAAGCGGTGTTGGCCAATGAGCTTGAACTCCCTTACGGGCAGTTGCTTTTTGCGGTGGATTATGTGAACGGGATTGAGACGGCTCCCGTGTCTTCCGATGAGCTGCAAAAAAACCTGCAAAAAAGCAAGGATGTTTTTGAGAGGGCTATCCGGGAGTTTACGGCGATGAAGAAGCATTATAACTTTGAGAATGTGATACTTAGGTTTTGAAACCTTTCTTGACATTTTTAGGTAAATCAGTATAAGTAGTAAGCTGTTTTATAAATCGTAGTTGTGAAGGGAGGTTTTTTCCTGCGGGAATAAAGTTTCTCTTCCTGCAATACAGCCAAGAGTGGAGAAAAATTCCCTTTCAGTCTAACCAAGTTCTATTGAGGAGTTTGAGACGATGAACAGGAATACGAGTAAAAAGTTTGGTCGTGATTTGATGGTGGCCGTGTTGGCCGTGGCGCTTTCCGCGTGTGGTACCACTGGTGCAAACAAAGCGCAGAACTATGCCGGTAATGCCGCGTTGTTAGCCGGAGGTGCCGCATTAGCCTTTGGAGGTGGCAAAAACAAGGAGCTCAATGCTCTGATCGTGGCAGGGGTCGCCGGTACGGTGGGGTACATTGTCGGCAATGAGATGGACAAGGCAGACAAGGTGCAGTTGAACAACGTGCTGGAAACCGGCCGGACTCGTCGTAAGGTGGCCTGGGTCAATCCCGACACCCGCGCTCGTTATGAGGTCACTCCGCAGCGGGCGGTTCGGCAGTCGAATGGCCGTGTATGCCGGAAGGTCAAGATCGCCGTCTTGATGAATGGTAAGCCACAGGAGGCCTACAAGAGGTTCTGCCGTGACTCTTACGGGGATTGGGTCCTTCAGTAGGGCTGACGGACTTCTTCGAAAAAATTTCCCCCTCTATTTCGGTTGGATTTGTCAGTGGCTATGCCGCTGCCTATTAACCGAAAAACTCGCAGTATACAATAAATAACATGTACTTGCAAGCCATT
>CAYVJW010000013.1:0-23593 GCA_964451885.1 uncultured Candidatus Peribacteria bacterium
TAAGCTTTTCTCATTGTACACCTTTGTTGTTCGTTTTCAAGTTTATCACTCCCGTTATTTTCTCCTTCCGGGAAAGCGAACTAAACTTCATTCGCATCAAGAACTCATTCAATTGCTCGTAGAGTTCTTTTTTAGAGGATGGTTTGGCAATGCTTGTTTTCTCGTTTACATTGAGCCAATCCTCAAGTTCAGGTACGGTGGTGATGGGTGAGATATCCATGATTATTTGCATAAATCTATGGCACTCATCCCCTCGAAATTCTCAAGTTTTAAGCTTTTTAAGAGGTATTCACATACCAATCTCTCTCAGAAAACGGCTTAAATTAAATCGAAAATATGATAAAGGAAAAAATTTCAGGTTGGCTAAGCACGGGGCAGCATGCTCTCCCCTTAGATTAAGGGGAGATGTCCGTAGGACAGAGGGGATAGAGGGTACGGCCGTGAGTGTTTCGCTTTCACGATCGTGCTCTTCTACCCCCTCTGCCTTCGGCATCTCCCCCTGAACCAGGGGGAGCTTGCTGTGCCCTTTGTAGTTTCCCTAACTTTGAATTTTCTACTTATCTGAGCTCATGGATGAGAAAGTTACTTCGAAACTTTTGTAGAATGCCAAATTTTTTCCAAAATCGACGATTTTCATCGTCCCCTAAATTTTTTTAGGGACATTTTTGATGAGAATCAACCTCCAGAAAGGGGACATTTTTGATGAGAAAAGACTAATCGTTTTAAATTTAATTAGTAAATGCAATAATGAATACAAGTTCTTATGCTTGTTCACTTTTTCCAATTATCTACTCAAGTCCAGAAAATTGTGGAAATGTACGGAAAATCTGAGTTCTCTGATACAAAGAAAGATAAATTTATTGCTGGAATAATGAATTTGAATGTAAAAAAGTGAAATTTGATTTATGCAATTCAAGAGGAAATAAGTAAAGAGGAAGCAAAACTTATTAGATAGAGTATCTGACTAATTTGTACAAAAAAGTTGAACACTGTTGTGCGATATGATAGATTTAAGCCCTCCCCTAACGAAGTTCTAGAATGAAAAATAATATTCAAGTTAATCCTCAAGTACTTAAATGGGCTAGAAAAACTGCTCATTTAAGTATCGATGATGTGCCCAAATCTCTTATTAGTCCTGCAAAACTTGAGAGGATCGAAAAGGGGGACGAGTTGCCAACTTTTAATCAACTACAAAAATTGGCTAGAAAATACGATCGCCCCTTATATCTTCTTTTGGAAACCGAAATCCCTGAAGATAACTATCAAACGATTCCTTTTTTTAGAAAGGAGAATAAAACTGATTATAACTCTCCTTTGGCTCTTTTTCTTCGGGATATTCAGAAAAAACAGGATTGGGCAAGAAATTATCTCATAGGAGAGGGATATCCAGAGTTGGATTTTATTGGAAGTATTAGCATAAAAAATAAAAAGAAGGAAGTCGCAGTAAAAATAAAAGAGCGTTTGAACTTTCCTAGTTCCGAAAATTTCAGCTATTCACAACGAATCGATTTCTTTAAAACTCTTAAAGAGTCTTTAGAAGCTAATAATATTTTTGTATCCATTACAGGAAGCGATAAATCGAATAGAGCCATAGATTTGGAACAAGCTCAAGGATTTGCGATTAGCGATTGTTTTGCTCCTTTTGTATTTGTTAATACAAAAAATACCACAAATGCAAAGATTTTTACGCTGGTTCATGAGGTAGTTCATTTATTTTTAAATGAAACAGGAATTTCAGAAGATGTGATAAGATTTAGGAAATCTCAATGTCACGAGGATGAGATAGAAAATTTCTGTAATGAAGTTGCCGCTGAAATACTTATGCCTGAAAAGCAATTCCTAGATTTTTTTAAGAGTCTAAAAGGATCTTTGGAAATAAAAATTGAAGAACTTTCTAAAATTTTTTTGGTAAGTCAATTGTCTGCTTGTGTTCGTTTGTGGAGACTTAAAGAAATCGATTCCGAAAACTTTAATAGCACCTTTATTTCATTGAAAGAAAAAGTAGATATTTATCTGACTGAAGATAAAAAAAGAAAAGAGGATAAAAGTGGAGGAAATTACTATGCAAGCATGCGTTCAAAAAATGGAGTACTACTATCCAGTTTAGTTTTTTATGCCTATAAAGAAGGAAAAATACTAGCAACAGATATTTCTAATATTTTAAAAATAAAAACAAATAATTTTGATAACTACTTTTCCCTTCTTTGATGAAATATATTCTCGACACCAATGTTTATATATCAGCCTATCTCACATACTACAATCCTGATATTTGTTCGAGCTACTGGGATGTTTTAAAGGAACTTGGTGAAAATGGTTTTATCCACTCTCCAAAACAAGTGAAAGAAGAATTAGTAAGAAAAGATGATTTACTTTCAAAGTGGTCAAAGTCAGGAAATCCATGTTTTTTTACGAAAGATATGGAAGGAATTGCAACTTTTTTTGTGAAGGCTAAAGAAGCTTATAAAGAAATAAAAGCTTTAAGTATTCAGCAATGGCAAAAAAAGATTAGGAACTATAAATTAAAAGAGGAATCAATTTCTGATGAGGATATGTTTGTTGTGGCAACTGCACTTTTTTACAAACAACATTTCCCCAATGAAGAAGTTGTTATAGTTACAAAAGAAACCAGAACTAATCATCCCAACAAGCCGGTTCGCATCCCTCATTTGTGTGACAAACTTAATGTCCGATGTATAGACGATTTTGAATTCTTAAAAGAAGTTGGAGTAAAAATGGAGGCAACCTGCGAAATAGAGTCATAGCCTTTTCAATTTTTCTATCACCTCAATCCAAGTTTCCCTGCAACAAAGCGTAGAGGGTTTTTGTGCCGCATGATGCTAAATCCAATACTCCGTAAAACACTTTTTGATACTGAAAAAACAGTAAGTAAAGAGCTATCCTGAAGTTCTATTAGTGCACAACTTCCATAAGTGAGTGGGATTAGTACCCTTCAGAACTCGATATCAAGCAACAAAAGCCTCAAATAAATCCAAACAGACCAAAAATCCGACTGTTCAACTCACCTAAGTGAGTGAGAATCAGGTGCTAATAGTGTGCCACTTGGCGGAGAGAGCGGGATTCGAACCCGCGGTAGTGTTGCCACTACACACGCTTTCCAAGCGTGCGCATTCGACCACTCTGCCATCTCTCCGGCGTCGGAAATGACTTCATGTCTACGTCCCTCCTTAGGTCGGGACTCCGCTTATTACATCATTTCCTCCTTTCGAATTTTCAGCTTTAGAGATAAAAATTCGGTTTTTTAGAACAAAAACAACTGATAGATTTCAGGTAGGAATTTTAATAATTGTTATTTTTTTGTAAATACAAAAAGTTATACAAAAGTTATTAATTTGACAATTTTGTAAATATAAGTAAAAGAAAAATAAGTAATTATGCCAATTCCATGAAAGAAGCTGTTTCTGCTGGTACTTTTGATCCTCCGACAGAAGCCCATTTGGATTTTTTCGAAAGAGCTAGTAGGATGGCTGATAAATTGGTAGTGGGGATTGCCGTTAATGCTGATAAGAAGCCTCTTTTTTCCTTGATAGAGAGGGAAGTGTTATTAGGACAGGAGCTCAGGCATTTAGATAATGTAGAAATAGTGCCTATTGAAGGGTTGCTTGTTGATTTTGCTTTAAGAAGAGGGATTCGATATATTATTCGAGGGCTCAGAAATGAAAAAGAAGGGGGAGAAGAGTTGACTTTGGCTCTGGCAAATCATAAGGAAAGACCCGGTATTGAAACGATACTTCTTCCTTCCAGGCAGCATTTGACTGATGTTAGTTCAAGAATAATAAAAGCTCGCCGGGAAGAACAAGGCAATGTGAGTGGTGAGGTTCGGATGTCGGTTAATCATGCCTTAGATGCTCGGATGGCCGGCCAGTATTTTATGGGAGTGGTAGGTGGAAGTGGAACCGGGAAAAGCACTTTGAGTGAGGAGGTTTGTAATTATTTGGGCGAACAGGGTATTGAAGCCACTCACATAAATCTGGATGATATCGGACATGAGATTTTATCAGCGGAGTTACAGGATCATATTTATGTGGATACTCGAAAAAAAATAATTGAAACATTTGGAGTTGAGGTTGAAAATCAGGATGGAAGTATTGATCGTAGACAATTGGGAAAAATTGTATTTGATAGTCCTGATGAACTTGAAAAATTAAATAAAATAATGAGGGAGCCGATGCTTCTCCGGCTTCGGGAACATATTTATAAAAAGCCCGGATTCTTTTTGCTTGATGCCGCTATATTGGCGGAGGCGAACTTAACCTATCTGGTTAATAACCATGTTGTTTTGGCTCATGCGGATGATGAAACAGTTAATAAAAGGCTTTCTGCCCGGGATTCTTTAACTTCGGAGCAGATTGAGCGAAGGGTGAATAGCCAGTTTTCTTCTCAGAGGAAAAAAGAGGTTCTGGAGAAAAAAATTGAAGAAGATCGATACGGGGAAGTAGTGGAGGTAAATACATCGCATAGTTCAGCCAATGAGTTGGCAAAAGAATATGCTCCGAAAATACTCGAAATTGTGGATATCTATGGGGAACTAAGGATAAAAAGTATTTTAAAGCACCTTGGAGACCCAAATCCCGGCAAAAGTTATGAAGAAATTCGATTGGCTTATTCAATGGACAAAACTCCGTATCATTCATTATTTCATATTGTCGATGGTTTGGATCTTCTGTGGGAGTATCGGGGCATCATTCCGAATTTTGAAAAAGTTGCGCTTGCCTGGCTTTATCATGACATGATTTATAATCCGGGAATGAAGGGGAAAAATGAAGAAAAAAGCGCTTTGTGTGCTCAAAAGAAATGCGAATCCTTGGGGCTTGGGGAAGGTTTTTCAAATGATGTTCATCGTTTTATTATAACTACAAAGCATATTCATCCCCCTTCTTGTGAAGAGGAGATGTATATGGCTGATATTGACTTGGCTATTTTGGGAGTTTTACCGGAAAAATATGATGAATACGAAAGAAGAATTCGTCGGGAATACAGTTCGATGCCGCCGGAAAAATTTAAGAAGGGAAGATTGGCTTTTTTGAGAGGCTTATTGGAGAGAGATAATATTTTCCATACACCTGTTTTCAGAGGACGGTTTGAAGCCCAAGCGCAGGAAAATATCAGGAGGAGGGTTGGGGAATTCGAAAGTCGAAAGTTGGAATTCGAAAGGGGGAAATAGAAAAATGGAAGGAAGAAGTAAAAATCTAAATTTAAAATTCCGCGTAGCGGGTATGTTGTAGTGTGGATATATACCTCTAATCCTTTCTAACATAAAATATGAGTATTTTTCCGAAGTTCGAATTTAAGACCGGGTGTAATGATTATAATCCAAAATACATTATGAGGTATTTTTTTAATCAAAAGAGTAAATGTGCTGAACTTTTATGAGCGAATCGCAAAAAAGATTATTTGCCTTGCTTTTTTTAACGATAATATCCTCATCCAAAGGATTCTCAACATTGCTGGTGATGGGCATCAGCGTGATAAGGTTTGTTTGTGAAATATGGTCATCTGAAGTGACCACCACTCCCGGCCTGGATTTTTTGAATTCATGTCCCACACTTGGATCGCATTGTACGAGGAAGATACCAAAATACCTAATCCTTGCTTGACTTTTTCAAAAACACTGTTAATATGCGAGTCGCATCATTAATCCTGGATTTTTTGCTCTCCTTCATGAATAACACAGAACAAGAACAATTATTCCAGGAAAAATGGGAATTGGAATCAGGTATTTCCTTGCCTGATGATTTTGATGGAGACAAGTGGAAACACAGAAAACTTAGGAAACAATTTGCTGATTTTTGTCGTGAGCAGAAACGGAAAATCTTTGAACAGGTGGACGTGGGAGATGCGTGTACGGTGGAAATCACTGACGCTAATGGAGAAGTTCTGAATCTTCCTATTAGGACAAATGTTGATTGGTTGGCATTGATTGCTGAACATCGGGAAAGTTTGAATCTTCCAAAATTTGTACCCCTTGAAAGATTTATTGCTTACATTCAGTACGTACTTTCTTTGCAAAAAGATACACACAACTTTGGAAATGAAGTGCTCTCGTACGATAAATTCTTGAGGATGCTCCCTTCCCGTACGATAGCACAAGCAGAAAAGCACGGAACGCCAAGAATTGATACACTTATTCAGAATCAAGGAGCTTATCTGGCTCAGGGACTCATTGAAATTATTGCCAACGGGATTGATGCTTCTTCTCTAGAAAAGAGTATTGGGCGATTTGGGGAAGGGTTTTTCCAGTCACTCAAATTTCTGGGAAATGATGGGGATGAAATCATGGTTGAAACAAAATCTGACAATCATCCGGCCTGGAAAATACAACTCCAAAAAGAATCTGGAAGTATCGAAATCGGTACACGGGAGGCGAAAAAAACAATCTCTGGAACAGAATTATCGCTTAAAAAACCACTTGATCCGGAAACAAAGACCCAGTTGATTGATTTTGTTTCTAGAAAGCTCTCCACCTCCACAAGGGCCAAAATAGTAGTAAATGGTGTATTTATTAATGATCTCTCGGAGTATTCGTACATGAATGGAGGAGACATTATCCAGGATGATCTGCCGGTGGTTTCTATCGAAATAAATGAACGGGGTTTTACTGTGGTAGATGAAGGATGCGGAATGCGGAGCCAGGAGGTGAGTGAAAAATTACTTTATCCAAATAATTCAGATCCAAATAAGAAGCGATATATCCCAAAAGAAGAGGAACTTGAAGGAGCCATTCAGGGAGAAACAAAAATGTTTTATAGTAAAAGACTGAATAAAATTGGCAAGACGAATATTCGCCTACAAGTTGCTGGAGTAGGAATTGAGGAGTTTGAAGTCACTACTTCACATGGCCTCCAATCTTTTGCCTTGGAACTGCCATCCTGGACCTGGCTTCCAGAATCCAGAAATCAGATACAGCCGACCAAAGATGTATGCCTGGCGATCAAGGTAAGTATGGAAAAAATAAATACACAAGCCAAATCAATTGAAGAAAAGTTGGCCTTGATGGAAATGCTTTCCAAAATAATCACGCACCTTAAACCTCGACAAAATGAAATTAAGAGAGATTTGAAATTGGAAAACATCGCCAAAGAAAATTTCCAACCTCTGCTAAAGGAGATCGAAGCATCTGGACTCGTAGCGTTGCCAGCAGATCCTGATCTGATAAATCGGATAGGCAATCAGGAAGGAGCCGTCTATGTGAGTCCAGCCTTTGTCGATTTGAATCCAGAGCAGATCCCCGGAATTCAAAGGCTAACAAATATTGAAGACGAAAAATGTCCGTTTTATACCATTCCTTTTGATGTGGAGGCGGAACATGATTATTTAATTTTGGATGATGCGGTAATAGTAAATCAGTCCCGGTTGGATTCTTCGGAAAATATCATGCTTCTTAATACGGCTATTAATCTAAATGTGAGTTATGAAATTGAGGAAGAACGAGTGTTTTATGGAAGGATCCTCAGTACTAATTGCGAACCAATTAAAAGAGCGTTAGGTAAAACTTCAGAAAATTTATCAGGGGGTATTGAACCTGTTGTATTATTTTTACAAAAAAAAGATGAAGCTCCGGTGACAGAAGAGGTAAAATTTTCCGAGGAAGAAAAAAGTGAGTTAGAGAAAAAAATTACTAATCTTGCTAAAGAGGTAGGACTTGTAGAGGAGGGATTGCCAGATTGGCTATTGGAAAGGGTTGTATCTGTTGTATGTAAGCGGTTTCAGCAAGCAGATTTCATAAGAGGGTTAGCCGCTAATGGCATAAAAAAAGAACAGCTTCTTCACGATACAGACCTTCTAAAATTTCTTATTCTTACTTATCGAGATGATCTTGAACGAATTTCTTTCTTGCTTCCTCTGAGACATAAATTTTCCGAAATTATAAATCAGTATGATGTTTTAGAGGACTTTAGGATAATCATCAGTAATTTGTTAGATATTCAAGACACAAATGTTGTTTACGATTGTTTTGAACGTTTTCTTGATACGGCGCTTGAAGCGCCAGAATTTGTAAAAGATATAGTGGCTCAAACAAAGGATAATAATCAAATAAATCTTTTAGATTTTGTCATAGGAAAAGAACAGGAATTACGCCCTGTCACTCCACAAGTCCTTTTCGCTTTAGCAAAAAATGTTAAGTATGAATCTGATTATGATGACGATGCCCACTTGAGGAATTCTGTTTTGGCTGAAATTGCAAAAGCATTTCCCGAACAAGCTGAACAGGTCTTGAAAGGATTTAATAATCTGCATGATCAGTATGGACGAGCAATAATATTAGCAAAAATTTTCCCTCACGAAATTATCAAAATCCTCGATGAAATTCCAAATAAAGGAGATCGAAGTTGGGTATTAGTTAAAATTATTACTGAAGCTTCAGAAGTTGATCCTTTAGGGGCACTTAATCTCATAAAACAAAATTTGGAAGTACTAGACGATAAAGATACTTTTCGTATTAGTGTAGTAGTTGCATCCAAATTGGCCACAGATTATTTTGAACAAGCAAAAAGAATATTAGAGGCAGCCATACGTCGAGCTGGAGAGAACACAAAAGACTTTATTACAATCGCCGAAATAATTCAGGACTCTTTTCCGGAAGAATCTAATAAATTGTGTGAAAGAGTGTTTTCCGAAATTGAAAATTCTTTAGAAACCATGGATTACATTGATCCAGAATGTCATTCTATGCTTGAAACAAAGATAAATGATTTGAGAAGAATTATAATAATTGTGGCTAATACTAATCCAGGTCTTGCTCAGGAAATAGGGAGGATAATCTTTGATATAGGCGGTAAACTTCGTGATTATGAGAAACCGATCCCTGACCTTATGGAGCCTTTATATTCAATAATATTTTATGCAAATCCAGCAGCAGGAACGAAAATTATTGATAAGATTAGGTCAGATTCATCGTTGAAACAACCAGATTTGGATCTATTTTTTTTGTTGAATGTCGCTCGCATTCATCCTGAATTTTTCTGGGAAATTATTGAAAAAATAGATGATAAATTTAATAAAATGGTAATCTTTAGCACTATAGCAAATATGCTTGCAGTCGAAAATCCGGAATTCTCACGGGAGGTATGTAATAAAATATTGAATTCAAAATACATAAGGAAACCCAGTGACTCTGGTGATTTTTACGTTTTATTTTCTCTTCTCAATACCATGATAAAAAATAAACACAAAGACGCTTCAAAGTTGATACGTCGATTGATATCGATTAACCGTTCACGGAAAGGGGATTTTCCAGATGAGGAATTAAAAAAATTAGCTATAACATGCGCATGTCATAATATTTCTATAGAAAATAGAGAAACAGGATTTTGGAAAAAAATGAGAACAAGGTTTTGGAAGTCAGAAAATAAAACTATAAACGCTGTTTCTATTGCCAATATGATAACGAACGAAAGCGAGAATGCTTTTTGTGATATTTCCTTGGAAATAGCGAAAAGAGATGTGGAAGAAGCGCTCGGTTTGGTAGAAAAAATAACAGATACAAAAGATCGTTCCCGAGCTGTAATTGGGATTGCAAAAATCATAGCGGAAACTGATCACCAAAGGGCTTTTGATATGGCGTTTGCTCTTCCTCAGGAGCATAGATCAACCGAAGTATTTATCGATTTAATTATTTTTATTCGAAAACAACAAGGAACTCTCGAGGATGATCCTGCCGTACAGGAGCAGATGTATTCTTTGATTAATCCATCACAATGCATTAATGCGTTTGGGAAATTTCTCTATCACGGGGGTGAATTTCTAAAATCAGAGGCCAGTCAGGTCGATATAGTTTCTGAACATTCAACGACAATCAATCTCAGCGATCTCATGGCCATGAGCCGATTTGCATCAGATGATCTGGGAGATGCACAAACGTCTCAACAATTACAGAAAATTAGTGCTTTTCTTACTGATCAAGGACTTGGAACAGAACTTTTCCAAAATGAGATTGCCAGTTCCATTGAAGGCCAAGACCACAGTTCCATGATCTGGCTTCGCGAAATGGTTCAAAATGCGAATGATGCAATCCGAAGATCTGGAATAAAAGATCCAAAAATCCAGATAGATTTTTATGCGAACAATGGTTTCTGGGGAACACGGATACATGATCCAGTGGGGATGAGTTTTGAGGAAGTAAATAACAAACTCCTCGTGATTGGAGAATCCGGAAAACCGGGGGAAGATTCAGTAGGTATGTTTGGACAGGGATTTTATTCTCTTGCTGTAGGAGCGAAAGAAATTCGAGTGAAAACCTCCACAGGCAATGGAAAAACGACTTTAGTCAAACTCACTCCAATTTTGAACGAAGAAGGTCAAGTGATTGATTTTCAAGTGCATCAACAATGCACGAATGAAAAGTTCAAAGGAACCACCATAGAACGGATCGATAAACAAGAAGGCATTATGGCCAATATGCATGCTTTGTTCGGAAGTCAGTTTTTACAAAAATATGTAGGAAATGTTTCAGAAGTACCCATTTTTCATGGAAAACAAGAAATAAATCCTTCGAATAACGTGCGAACGGTGAGCTTTTTAGAAGTCCCTGGTATGGGAACTTTGCGAATCTCAGAAACAAAAGATCGAATCGAACGACTCACAAAAGACAATCTGTACATCTCTGAAATCCCGCAAGAACTCCTGTCTGATTTTCCTGATTGGATCATTGATATAATCAGAAAAAGAAATATAACAATTGATCTTCCCTCCAAAATTCCCCTGACAAAAAGCCGAAACAGTATTACTGGTTTTGAAGAAAATCATGCAATTTTGCGTCCCTATATCTATCGAGGAATACTACAATATGTACTTCATAGTTACGTAAACTGTGGAGAAATAATCCCAATGCTTCCAGAAGATTATCATTCCTTAGATGAATATGAAGGACGACGCAGTTATAAAATAACTAGCTGTGCTAAAAATATTAATAATTCTAAATCTTTGTCTCTCAAAAACGCAAATCATCTTAAAGATAAGGCTTATATGGCAGAACTTTTAACGATTATTGAATTCGAACATCATGGAGAGACGCTTACTTTACAAAAAATAAAGGCGGATATTATTCAGAAAAAGAAAGTACACTCATTTGAATCATCTAGAATGATGAACGTTCTTGCAACGGCACATTCTTTTGTAGAAAAGGCGAGCAGAGCTGGTAGAAGAAAAATGATATCTGATAAAAATGCGGCAAATATATTGGGGGTTTCTCTTGATCGTGTACAAGCTTTTGGTCAAGCCATTTCTAAAGGATTTTTTCAAATCGGAAAATCTACATTGGGAACTGATCGGATTAAAAATAGTTTTTATGAAAGAAAAGGCTATTCAGGCCTAGATAGAGCAATGTTTAATGGAATAAGAAACAATACGTTTTGGGTTAATTGGAATGTCGGTCATTTTGATTCGATTGCCTCCTTTGATAAAAAGGCTCGTGATTGGGAGAGTATTATAAAAACAATTACCCATGAATTGACTCATGGAGAGGAGAGATATGATGAATTTGGATCCCATCAAAAAGATCTAGAACATGATAAAAGTTTTGAACGAAGACAACGCAAAACACTTACAAAATTTATTCGGCAGGAGGAAAAGGCGTTTCCGAAGTTTTCATAAACCCTTAGGGGCTTGGCAGAAAATAAGTTACCAAGTTTAATAAGATTTTTTTTTATGTACGAGGAGGGAAAGCTGAGTCATATTGTAATATGGCGAAGTTTTTCTGACGAAGTACATGAAGAAAAAGATATTAAAATGGGTAAGTTATTTTCTGCTAAGTCCCTTAATTCAAATACTGCCTCTTATACCGATTATGTTCCTCCAGTGTTTCAGCGAAATGCACTTGCCCGTTTCGATCGTGGAGATAGTACCAGTAAGGATTTTCTTTAGGGTGTACGGCAGCGTTGAGAGCGGCAAGTCCCGGGTTGGATATGGCTGTGGGGGGTAATCCCCTGCGTTTTCGGGTGTTGTAAGGAGAGTCTTTTTCGAAATCTTCACTGTAAAGCGGGCTTTTCCAATCATTTTTTTCGTACCGGGTGGTGGCATCGATTCCGAGGTGAACGTTATTATCTAGGCGTTTCCAGATTATGTCTGCAATTTCCGGCATTTCAAAGTCATTGGCGGCTTCTCTTTCTATCATTGATGCGACAATAATAACTTCGTTCAAAGTTCGTCCGGAGCTGGCAATATCATCTCGAAAAGACTTGATCTTTTTTTGGAATTCACGGTGCAATCTTTGAATAAAATTCTTGATCACAAAAGTTTTAGGATTTACGAAATAGGTCGAAGGAAAAAGAAATCCTTCCAGATTGGAAATTGTGAAATCCAATTCGCAAAAACTCGCGCAATTTAAAAATTCTCCTTTTTCGATCAGGGATTTTTTTGCCAGAATCGTATCGATTTGTTGAATTGTCGATCCTTCAGGGATAGTCACTTTTATTTCGGATGATTTTCCATGTTGAAGGACTTCTGCTACTTCGGAAAAGGTTAAGTTTCGTTGAATTATGTATTCTCCAGCTTGCAGTTTTGTGTCAAGATTGTTCCATTTTATAAATAACTGAAAGGCAAGAGAATCTCGGATTAATTCTCGTTCGTACAGGATTTCAGAAATTGATTTTAAACTTGTGCCTTTCTGGACTTGGACAGCTACACGGGTTTCTGAAGTTGAGTTCGGTTTATCCCAGACGAGGAGGATTCTGGCGGAGAAGTAGAGGCTGGAGAAGATGATGGTTAGGAGGAGTAGTTTTTTCATTTGCATGGAATATATTTTTCCAGTTTTCTTTATTGCCCTCCTAATCCCGGCATTCCCCCCATCACCAATTTCATCTTTTCAGCCGCTACTTGTTGAGATTTTTTAATGGCTTTGTTTATCGCTTCTAAAATAGCTTTTTCACATTTTTTCGGATTTTCCAGAATTGAGGTTTCGATAAATTCTACGCCAATAACCTCCTGTTCGCCGGTCACAGTCACTTTTATACCGTCCACTTCCGAAAACACGTGTATTTTTGCAAGTTCTTTTTTGATTTTCTTTGCTTCGCGCTGAAGCTTGTACATGTCACCCATTTGTCCAAATAATCCCATTTCTTATCAGAGTTAAAAGTTATACTAGCTATTTTATTTTAGGGGAAAAACTATGACTGTCAAAATTTATTAAATGTGCGCACACTTCCGCTTTTCACTTGACTGTTACAGATTTCGCCAAATTCCTCGGCATATCTGGATCCAATCCCCGAAGTACAGCCAAATGATAGGCAAGTATTTGTACTGGAACGATGGTTACTATACCTTGTGCTCCGTCAGCATCCGGTACTCGAATCCATTCATCAAATACATCATTATTTTCAGGTGAAATACCTATGATTCGAGCTCCTCTAGCTTTGAGCTCAGTAGCATTAGAAATCGTTTCCTGGTCACTTCCCAGGACAATACATGGAGTCCTGGTTTCAATCAGGGCAATGGGACCGTGTTTTAGTTCTCCGGCAGCAAATCCGTGGGCGTGGATATAGGAAACTTCTTGTATTTTTATGGCTGATTCCAAAGCCATAGGATATAATTCACCTCGACCAATGATGAAGAGGTTTCCGTAGTCTACAATTTTTTCGGCAATTTTTCGGATATGATCTTCATAGCGGGGATTGAGGAGGTCATTTACATTTCCGGCTGCGGACCAAAGGATTTGACGTCCCGTATTTACAGTTCCGCTGTCTGCATGGGCAAGAAGGAAAAGGAGAGCCATTTGACTAGTAAGGGCTTTTGTGGAAGCGACGGCTTTTTCTGGACCGGCATTTATGGGCAGATGAACGTCAGATAACCTGGCAATAGAAGAGCTTTCAACATTGGTTAATGCTAAAATATTCGCTCTTTTTGATTTTCCGTATTCCAGTATTTCCAGTACATCGGCTGTTTCTCCTGATTGAGAGACAGCTATAATGGCTGTATCTTCCCGTACGAAATTTGAAAAGTAAGGCATTTCAGAAGCTGGTACTACGTTTATCTTTCGTTTAGAGTTTTCAGCAAAATAATATTCAGATTCCATGGCAGCCTTATGAGCGGTTCCACAACCTATGATGTATACGCCTCGTGATTTTTTTAGCAGTTTTACTGCCCAGGCTAAATTTTTATCATCCTGGTTTATGGCTCGGGCAATAGTATCTTTTTGATCAAATATTTCCTTGATCATAAAGTGTTCATAGTCTCCTTTTTCCGCTTCTTCTATATTCCAGGGAACTTCAATATCCCGTTTTTGGCGAGGTACTCCTGTTTCCAGTTCTGAAAACTCTACTTTTCCTTTATGTATGTGTACCATTTCATTGTCATCCAAATAATTGACAATGTTAGTTTCTGCTAAAAAGGCAGGAATATCGGAAGCGATAAAAGTTTGGTCTTTTTTTCTTCCGATAATCAGAGGAGAACCTCTTCGAGCTGCGTATATGCCATGTTCTCCGTCAACAGTAACAAGAATGGCAAATCGTCCGGATATGTTTTGAGCTGTTTTCTGTATAGCTTCAACCGGAGATAAATCTTCTTCAATGTATTTATTAACCAGAGCAGCAATAACTTCAGAATCCGTTTCGGATAAGAAATCGTAATCAAATTGAGATTTTATTTTCTGGTAGTTTTCGAATATTCCGTTGTGGACTAATGTAACTTTCCCCACACGATGAGGATGTGCGTTTTCTCGGGTTACTCCTCCATGGGTAGCCCAGCGGGAATGTCCTATGGCTTCGGTTCCTTTTTTAAATGTTTTTTTTGCTTCAGAGATTTTTCCAGCTTCTTTTTCCAATTGTATAAGATCAGCGTTATCTTTTACGCAAACTCCCCAGGAATCATACCCCCGATATTCGAGTTTTTTCAGACCTTCCAATACTTTTTCTCCGGCATCAAGAGTGATTCCAGAAACGGCGAAAATTCCACACATTTTTTAGTAAATAATGATTAATGAGAAATGAATAATAGGGAATGGTTTAAAGATGGCAAGATGGGGGGAAGAAATCAAATTTGACATAAAAAACATTTTTACTAGAATTTCGTTCAGTTATTAATTAAATTTCTGAGTATGCTTATAATTCGTTTGGCCAGAAGAGGGCGAAAAAATCAAGCTTTTTTTGATCTCGTTGTAGCAGAGAAATCTCAAGCCGTACAAAAGAAGTTTGTAGCGAAGTTGGGGTATTTGGATCCTCTTTTAAATAAAGGGGAAGGGAAATTTGTTTTTGACGCTGCAAAAATAAAGAAGTATATTTCCAATGGTGCTCAACTTTCCCAGGCAGTTGCTCGACTTTTGGTGCGTAACGGAGTTAAGGAGGCAGGAAAGTTTATTGAGACTCGCCCGACGAAACCGAAAAAAGAAGTAGAAAAGAAGAAAGAGACGAGTACTCAGGAAGAATTAAGCAGTAAAGAGGAGGCGGAACAAGAGATCCGTGAGGGGAATGGAAGTGATGAAGGAAATGAAGATAATGCTGACGAAAAACCAGAGAAAGCTTCGGAAGTAAAACCAAAAGAAGAAGTAAAGCAGGAAGAGAAGGAGAAAGAGAAATAATTAAATGGTTGATTGTTAAATGGCTATTATAGTTAAAGTTATAGATACTTTAAGTATTAATTCTGAGTAATATAAGCATTTTAATTCTTGGCTTTATTCTTAATTTAATTATCTTTTGTTAGCCATTTAACCATTTAGCCATTTAATCATTTAATTCTAACCCCATGTCAGCAAAAGAAAGTGCAATTGATTTTGTGAGGTATATACTCGAACAGGTTTGTTCAGATAAAAGTAGTATATCTATTGAGGATAAAACGGATGATCGAGGTGTAATTCTCTTTCTTCGGGTTGCTGATCCGGATATGGGAAAGTTAATAGGCCATCGTGGGCAAAATATTTCTGCTTTGCGTACTTTAGTGCGAGTTATTGGCGCAAGGGGAAATAAAAGGATTAGCCTTAAGGTTTTAGAAATTGCTTGATATGTTCAGGAGTATTTTTTATGATGAACATAGATTTTTTAAAATAAATAAAAATGCCAAGACCTTCCGTGCCGGCTGTGGATTATCTGGATACTTCTCCTCCAGTAAGAGAATCAGGAGGCCATTTTGGAATGGATATTCCGCAGACGATTTATTCCGTAGATATGCCTTTACCCGATTTGGTGCAGATGTTTGTGGTTTATGCTTTTATTATTGCGGCAGGGTTGTCAGCTATATTTATTTTTGTCGGAGGAATATCTTTTATTTTATCCGGGGGAAATGAGGAAAAGATTAAACAAGCCGTAAATACCATTCGGTATTCGATTGTGGGGCTTATTATTACTATCTTGAGTTTTACTTTTGTGACGATTGTAGGAAGAATGTTCGGGTTTAATTTTTTGTCTTACCTTTCCTATGATCAGATTAAAGATTCTATTGAACGCCTGATTCAATCCGGAGAAAAGCCGGTAAAGCCTTTTGAATCGGATGGAAGGAGAGGAAGAGGAGGGTTCGAAGTTATCAGGTAACAGTGAACAGTTATTAAGTGGGCGAGCGGGTAAGTTGACAAGGCGGGCAAGGCTAGAACAAATGAAAAAAATTCCCCAATTCTTTCATTCCGCATTCCGAATTCCCACTTCTGCCTTTGAATGGTTTTTGAACGCACTTTTCCCTCCCCAGTGTCTAATTTGTCGAAAAGAGGGGGACTATTTGTGTCAAAAGCATAATGATTTTCCTTATTCTCCTTCAAATGAGGTTCGTTTTAAGTATTTAGACAGAGTTATCGCATCAACAGCTTATTATCATCCTGTTGCACAAAAAACAGTAGAGTACTTTAAATTTAGGGGGTTTCGCGGTGTGGCAAAGATAATGGCATTAAAAATGGTACAATCCGTATCTAAGGATTTTTTTAAGGATGCTTTAATGGTGCCTGTTCCTCTACATTGGACAAGACATTTTTGGAGAGGGTTTAATCAAAGTGAAGTTTTAGCTCAGGAGATTCAGAAAGATATTCCTACTCTTGAGATTTCAAAATTATTAAAAAGAAACAAAAGAACGTTTCAACAAGCACAGCTTGGGAAAAGTGAGCGGCAAAAAAATCTTGCCAACGCTTTTGCATGGAGGGGAAAAGAGGCGATTTCCAAAAGAATAATTTTGATTGATGATGTGGTGGCTAGTGGAGCAACCTTGGATTCGGCAGCCGAAATTTTGAAGAAACAGGGAGCAAAAGAGGTTTATGCTCTTGTTTTTGCGAGAGGAGGATGGATACAAGAAATATGTAGTGCCTAATTTTTTTGACGAGCCAGTAGGAATAAGCCTTGCTGGCTTTTTTAGTAGGAAGTCAGGGCTTGTTGTATTACGTACTCTCTAAGAGAATCCTTGGATAATAGAATTGCTACTATTTCGTTCATGTCAGAATTCCTCGTACGGTATTATAGAGATCTGACCTGGTATCAAGATATGTCTTCTGTGGCTGATAGTATCCTTAATCCGAGAAACAGCCTTGATTTCTTCGGTGTTCATTATGAGATTCATATTTACAAAAAAATATAGTTTTTGCGTGCAAAAATTTTTCACTTAGCTACATTCTCTTTACTTAATTTTTAACTCTTTAAAAATCATGGCTGACGAAAAAATTTATTGTGGAAATGGAAAATCGATCAAAACTCAATATGGAGATTTGATGAAATTAAGCTTCTCTGCTGAGGACTTGGGGAAATTACAAAGTAATCTAGAAAACGGATGGGTAAATACCGTTTTAAAAGAACGTCGAGAGCCTTCAGAGAAAGGAATAACTCATTATTTGGAGGTAGATAAATGGAAACCAAATAACGAAGGAGGTGCCCCCACTTCTACATCAAAACCGGCTGAAAGCAAAGCAACAGATGTTGGTGCTGAAGATTTGCCGTTTTAGTATAACAAAAAAGGGATCAGAATCCCAAAGTTTATAGTGTTCAACCTGAAAAAGCTCTATTCCTTCTAAATCTACCTGAATCGTGGTCATATCATCTAATTGAAAAACTGGAACAATGCCGTTTTGGATTTCCCGATTCATTTTTTAAGATCTTAGGACATAAATAAATTGTATTTTTTATACTAATAATTGCCTTTTTGTCAAGCAGGAATGCCTTCCTAACGTAGAAGGCGTAAAACAATTTGAAAATCTCTATTCTCAGACTGAGCCTTGGGATGAAGAATATGAAGATGCTGTTGAATTTCTTGAAAACGATGATCCACGCCTACAACCAACGGCTGAAGACATGAGATTTATTGAGCAGTCTCAATTACTATTTGATACAAAAAGAATTCAGATTGGTGAAAGCAAAGAATATCCTGATTTTTTTGAACAAAATGGAGGTTTTGCTCTCGGAAAGACTCGAGAAGAAGCCCCTTGTATTGCTTATGTTCGAGTTTATTCTTCAGATGGAAGAGGGATGGATTGTCATAGTATGATTAAATATTCGCTTGAAGGAGAACGTTTGTTTACAATCGAGGGATACTATGAGACTCAATTGCAATTTAATTATGAGGCAAGAAGAGCTCATATTTTTCATGATCAAGGTGGAAAAATTTATCCAATAAGTGGAAAGATTCTAGATTCATTGAGTGCAATTTTCAGTGAATAATTTTTTTGGTTTATGCTGAAAAAATGAGACAGCTATTGAACTACCAAAAAAAAAGATGGTGCTCCGGCTCGGTGGCTGCGTTTCCATCCCCCTCTCATCAAACCGTACGTGAGGTTTTCCCTCATACGGCTTTCCGAAAATTCTTCATCTTTCAACAAAAATTTCTTCTCATGTTTGTCATTTTATAGAGTCCATATATATTTTTTCGGGAAAGAATTCATCTCGAAAAGTGATTTTGGCAAAGGCGTATTAGCGGCTCACAAAAACATTAGAAATTCTCCCCGAGTTATCTGAACATCCTGTCTAACAATCTTCAACAAAAGCCCCCTATCTAAATCTTCTCCTGGATGATTTGGTACCAAAGTTGTTCTTCCATCAACATGCTCAAAAAACATGTGACTCCCTTTTTGCCGTTTTAACTTAAAATCCATTTTCTTCAAAACCTTCACTAGCTGCTTTGCTGTCAATAAGGGAAGTTTTGACATTTTATACTGTTACTTGTTGCAAACTCAAAAACTGTGAAGACCTTTCAAAATTGTCTTTCTTTGCTTCTTTGTACAAAGCTATAGCTTCTTTTGTTCGTGCGATCAATTCATCATGCGCTTTTGCCTGAGTGCGACAACCAGGCAACTCCACCACACTAGAAATCAGATATCCATCCTCTCCTTCCTCTATAATGATTGTATATTTCTGCATGCCTCGGAACATAACATTTTCAAGCAAAAAATCAAATTCTAATGGCTTCGACTGCTTAGGGTGAGAGATAAAATAACATGTTCAAGTTCGCTCAGATTTGCATTATATGGATTTATAAAAAATTGAGGAATATTGTAATATTGTGAAAGTTTTTAGAAATTTAGATGATGTGAAGCTGTGATGAAATTGTTCAAGTTATTTTGTCTCTCGCCCTTACTAAAATGTTTAGATATTAATTCATGATAGTAATACTAATCGAAGACCATGAACGACCGAAGGGAGTCGAATGATGAAGAAAAGGGTAATGGATACTTTCGTTTTACTTTCGACGCAGAGTTTAGGACATACTATTTACGAAGACGAAAAGGAAGCCTTGAGGGCATTATTCATCGGGTTAAGCTCAAAGAGCTTGAGAATCAAAATCTTAAACCTCTGTTGTTTAATAAGGAAAAGGGAGAGATAGAATTGGATGTAAATCGACCAACTGCCGCCGGGAACAGTTTCCCGGCGGCACAAAAATTAAAGCTAAAATTTATTCTAAGAGAAATAAATTAATTTTATAGTTTTAGTTTGTTCGAGGAGGAGATTGAAAACCAAGTAAATGTTTTACAGATTATTATTGACAATTAAAATTATAAAACGTAAAGTCTATAATGAGAAGTCTGCAAATTATTTTTTTAGAATGGTAGAACAAGTAAGATATGATGATAGACTACCAGAATCTACTAAAACCTCATCAATATTCCAGAGAATTATTGGTTTATTTGTGAGGAAACCTATCATTGATAATCTTGAAATTTGTTATCAAGAAGAATGGGAAAAGTCCGCATTAGAAATTAAAGATTTAGTAAGGCAAGGGAAATATGATTTAGCTAAAAAGAAAACGATAGAAATTAATACTTCTGCTCCGTTTTTTCATGGATTATCTAGCAAAGATATTGAACAATTACTATTCAGTCTTAGACACAGTAATATTACAAATTTCAATAAAGATTCTAATAATTTAAGTATTTTTTTACAACAAGGTGGAAATAATATTGTTACAATGGTTAATCAGATTTTAAGTGACTCTAATAATGATTCTTTTATGGGGCAGTTTCTCTACTTATACAATAAAATAAAACCACCTTTAAAAAAAAGAGAAAGTGAAAAAAATGATAATAAATCTTTGGTTTTTTATTTCCGTCATTATAGCGATATCATTGATCAAAATTATAGAGAAAGCTATGAAGCTCGTTGGCAAGGATGTGATTTGATAATATCTGCATTAATGATTTGTTTACTTAATGAATATGTCGAAATAGAATCTACAAAATATAATTCTGTAAAAATTGTTTCACGTATTCCCAATAATTTCCCGAACTGGATTATCGAGTCATGTAAACATGTTGAGTACTGTAATGTTTCAGGAAATAAATTTAAAGAATTATGTGCAAATTCAAATACAAGTGTTATTTATCCGTCCAGTGGGAGTTTGGGGAACGATTGTTCTGTTCATGCAAGAGGATTGACATTTTATAATCAACCAAGCTGTTACAATGCTGTTCCATTAAATATTCTGTGGTCAAGTGGCGAGAACAGAACAGCTATGAATTTACCATGTAATATTATTGATTGTAGTCACAATATTTATGGCGTGCAAAAAGAGATTTTAAATGTAGCACGATTGATGGAAGCAAGACTATAAACTCCTTATTCTTTCCTAAAAAATTAAAAAAGTGTTCTCAAGGAAAAAATCTAAAAAGTGAGGGTTTAACAAAAAATAAAGTACGCAGATTCGCTCAGATTTGCGTCAGATGGATTTATAAAAAATCGAGGAATATAAACATATTGTGAGACTTTTTTAGAAATTTATATGGCGTGAATATGAGATGAAAATGCGTAGTTTATTTTTTTGTTAAGCCCTGATTTAAATCATACCATGTTCTCAGCGAAGCGTGGCACATGTTTTTATTTGTTAAAACGCAAGGTTGCATAATAGTCATTTATCAAATGTAAGGATTGTATAACTTTCCTTTTCGAACGACGTGTTTTCGAATGGTTTCAAGGAATGTCCCTCTAGATGTAGAGAAACACGATTTTCCAATTTTTCAAAGATCTTCCAAAGGTTCTACAAAAAACTGAAATAAAGGCAAAAGATTTTTTACGCCTCAAAAAGCTAGACACTACAAACGAACCCAACCCACATTTACCCCAATTTTACCATAGTTTGTGTCGAAGCAGGTGTGCCTGAAGTTTTCTAAGTAAGAAGAATTTTTTGAGGGATGTTGAAAATGATGGAAGAAATACGGGCCACCTGGTTCGAAACGTTTGAATTTTTCAGTGGGATATCTTATTAGGGGATGATTTTCACAGGTCTTCTAATTGCTGTATATTTAGCTCCTTTGACATTGAAGTAAATTGAAAAAGAAGATTCCCCTTTTTAGTAATTTTGATATATTTTTGGAGAATTTAAATTTAAAAATGGGAGATAATAATAAATCAGAAGGGTTAAGCGTTTTCGAAAAACATCTATCATTGTGGGTGATTTTTTGCATTATCATTGGAGTTGCTATTGGGAAATTTATACCAATTATTCCTGATACTTTAAGCAAACTGGAATATGCGCATGTATCGATTCCAATTGCAATTTTGATTTGGTTGATGATTTATCCCATGATGCTGAAAGTCGATTTTTCAAGCATTTTAAGGGCTACAAAAGAACCAAAAGGACTTCTTATTACTTTGACAACAAACTGGTTGATTAAGCCGTTTACAATGTTTCTTTTTGCCTTTTTGTTTTTCAAAATAATATTCGATTTTTTTATTCCTGAAGAATTAGCAACCGAATACTTAGCAGGGGCAATTTTGCTTGGAGCAGCACCTTGTACGGCTATGGTTTTTGTTTGGAGCTATCTTACAAAAGGAAATGCATCTTATACCTTGGTTCAAATAGCTATAAACGACCTTATTATTTTAATAGCTTTTACTCCAATAGTTATGTTTCTTTTGGGGATTAGTGATATACAAATACCTTATGACACGCTTCTTCTATCCGTATTTTTATTTGTCATTATTCCATTTACAGCAGGCTTTCTTTCTCGGAAAAATATAATCAGGAAAAAAGGAATGGAATACTTTGAAAATAAATTTTTAACAAAATTCAAAAACATCACCATAATCGGACTCCTTCTAACTTTGATTATTATCTTTTCTTTTCAAGGAGGCATTATTTTAAATAATCCTTTGCATATCTTTCTGATTGCAATACCTCTCATTATGCAAACTATTTTTGTATTCTTTATTGCCTATCTATGGGCGAAAGCATGGAAGATACCGCATAACATTGCCGCTCCCGCAGGAATGATAGGAGCCAGTAATTTTTTTGAGCTAGCCGTAGCGGTTTCAATTTCTCTCTTTGGATTAGCTTCTGGAGCTACTTTAGTAACAGTTGTTGGTGTGTTGGTAGAAGTTCCCGTAATGCTTGCTCTTGTTAAATTCGCGAATCATACGAAAAGCTGGTTCGATAAAGAAGTATTAGAACTTTATGGGATTGATGACTAAACGAAAAAAAAGATTTTTATCGGAAAAAATAGTTAGATGTACTGACAAAGAAAACAGAGAAAACAAAGTTTTGGTGAGGAACGTAGTAATGGATACTTTCATTTCACCTTCGACGCAGAGTTTAGAACTCACTACCTCCGAAGACGTGTTGGCAATAGAGAAGGGATTGTTCACAGAGAGCTATTGAAAGATGTTTATAGAAAGCCTTCTCGACTTATTTTAGATAATAAGAAAGAGGGGGAGATTGAAATCCGAGCATAACACTCGTTTTAAACCAGATATCCATCCTGATTTATCAGATGAAATGAGAAATTATGCGCTTGAATTACAACGTTCAACAACAGCGATGGAACATACAAACCTTGCAAAATAATATTTTTTCATTATTATAAAATTACTTAAAATGACAGAAACAAGTAAACCGAATGCAGAAAGCACTTCTCCAGTAGCAGATACTGGAGTATATGCTATTCGGATAGATTATAAAGATGGAAGGGCTGAATACCCAGTAATAATTGATAGAGCTAATCCTGGCTGGGAAAAACAACGTGCGGAGGCTACCTACTTTTTCCGAACTGAACATAGAGACGACGGAATTGTTACAACTGAATTTGCGTTGAGCCCTCAAAACTTAGAAATAGCAAATCCAGAATTACTTCCTTCATGGACTGATTATCAAAAAGAACGGTTCAGCTATGAAGACGAACAAGATAAAAGCCAGCAAGTATTAACCCAAGTTCGACAAATATTTTGTACACATTAGCTCCCAGAGAGGGCTAATC
>CAYVJW010000014.1:0-23074 GCA_964451885.1 uncultured Candidatus Peribacteria bacterium
CAAGTCCGGTTCTTAGAAGGCTGGAGCTCAGCAATGGGCTCTGGCTATTCGGCCCCCCCACAAAGAGTATCTTCTTACCTATTCACTGTTCACCCCCCACAAACACTTCATCCACATCATCCACCTCCTCCACTGCTTCGACAAATCTTTCCAGTTTTTCCAACTCCGCCGAATCTTCGATAATCTTCGGGTCTTTTGCCCGATACTGAAGCTCTGATTTTATTACCTCAATCCCCTTTTTCGCTAAACCGACTCTTACTTTCGTCAAATCTTCTAATTTTGTTATGATTTCGGATTCTTCTTCTCCATAAGTTAAATCTTCTCCTCCACACTCTACTACGGCCTCAAATAAATCATCTTCTGATTTTCCGTCATTTTTTAGGTCAATTACGCCTACATGATCAAACATAAACATCACCGATCCGGAAGAACCGAATGTTCCATTATTTTTTTGGACGGCCGTGCGGACTTCCGGCATGGTTCTCATTGGTTTATCCGTAATAGCGGTGATAATAAAAGGAATCCCGCCGGGGCAAAATCCTTCATACACTTGCTCGGAAAATTGTGCGGCATCTTTATCCGCTCCTGCTATTTTTTTTAGAAGCCGTTCGATGTTATCTTTCGGTACGGAATCTGCTTTTGCATTGATGATAGCTGCACGCAGGGAGGCATTTGTGTCTGGATTTGGGTCATTTCTCCCCACTACCATTAAAATTTTGGAATGTTTGGTCAAAATTTTCCCGCGCTTCGCGTCGGTGATAGCTTTTTTATGCTTTATCGAATGCCATTTGGAGTGTCCAGACATAGTCAGTTATCAGTTAACAACAAACAACGAACATAAAGTCATTGTGTGTTAATTATATGGGTTTTTCTGAATTGAGAAAGCTTAAAAAAAATTCTCAATAAAAAAACATACCTGTTTATTATTCTACTATTTGTTCTTCACCTAGTCTGATTTGCTCTCGCATTAATATAATATTTCCTTCTCATTATTTCATTATGCAAATCATACACACATTTCATCGCGTCTTTCATTAATTCATTTCCTGTATTATACCCCATCTTCCGTGCTATCCGTAAATTTTGGGAAATATGAAATAGTTCATCCTCCAATTCTTGATCCGACATTTCTTTAGGATCCATGTCTTTACCCCACACTTCTTCAGATCTCATGATTATATTGATTAAAAAATAACACAATATTTATAATAACCCTCTTAGTTCTGTCAATTTTTTTCATTATTTTGTTGATCATTGAGCATTGTTTACTAATAATTAAATCAAAATGCTCAACAAGCCACTCATTGTCATAAAAGTCGGAACCCAGGCTATTACTGATAGGTCGGGGGATTTGAATATAAAAATTCTTGATGATTTGGTAAGGCAGATTGTTAAGCTTAATGAAGAAAATCGAATTGTTTTGGTATCTTCGGGAGCTGTGGGATGCGGAAAAAATCTCCTGCCTCATTACAACGGAAAAATTCCGCACAAGAAAGCCGCTGCAGCTATTGGGAATCCTTTATTGATGCGCCACTATCAATATTATTTTTCAAAACACAGCGATATTCTTGTTGCCCAAGCTCTTTGTGAGAAACAGCATTTTACAGACCGAACCAGTTTTCTTCAGATCTGGGAAACCTTTCAATCTTTATGGAAGGAAGGGGTAATTCCTATTGTTAACGAAAATGATGTGGTGTGCGATTACGAAATCCGTTTTTCTGATAATGACGAACTGGCTACGGTGATCGCCTGCGGATTTTCCGCCCAGCAGCTTCTTTTGGGGACGGGAGTTGAGGGAGTTTTAGACGGCAAAGGCGAAGTAATCCCTAAAATTGAGGATTTTACTGATGAAATATTTGGTTTTGTAAATAAAAATACTTCAACACATGGGCGCGGAGGAATGCATACGAAGATTCAATGCGCCCGAAAGGCCTGCGGATCGGGGTGCGAGGTAGTGATATTTGACGGGGGAAAAAAAGGGAACGTTTTACTTGCCCACAAACATAAAACCGGAACGGTCTGCGTGTCTAAATCATGCAGTTTGAGTGCGCACCGAAAGTGGATCAGCATGGGAGGGAAAGTTTCGGGGAAAGTCACTATTGATGCCGGCGCACAAAAAGCGATAAGCAACAGAAAAAGTTTATTATTTGTGGGAGTCAAAACTGTAGAAGGAACTTTTGGCAAAGGAGATTTGCTTGGAGTTTATGATGAGAGCGGGAATAATTTGGTAGCTCTCGGAAGATCGAAATTTGGCTCCGAAGAATTGGAGGCGATTACAGAGAAAAGGGATAAGGAGTTGATACGAACAGACGAACTTGTGTTAGTGAGTTAAAAATGAAAATTAGAAATTTATTCATCTGATTATGATTCTGCCCTACCTTCACTCCGCCCAAAAAGCCAAGCGCATCATCAGTTTGCTTGACGGCAAGGCGAAAACTGAGCTTGTTGAATCAATCGCCAGCAATATTCTCAAGGCTAAAAAAGAAATCCTGGAAGCCAATAAAATGGATCTGGATAATTTTTCCGGAGAAAAATCAATAAGAGATCGGTTACGCCTTACCCCCGAACGTATTTCCGGGATGACGAAGCAGGCGAAATCAGTTGCCCTCCTTCCTGATCCTGTGGGGAATATTGTTTTGGATAAAGTTCTTGAAAACGGCTTAAAACTGAAAAAAGTTACTGTTCCGCTCGGGGTAATCGGGATGATTTATGAATCCCGGCCGAATGTAACGCTTGATGCTGCGGTGCTGGGACTGATGTCCGGGAATGTGATGCTGCTGAAAGGAAGTAAAGATGCAGTTCATTCAAACAGAGCTATTGTGGATATTATTGCCAGAACTCTGGTAGAAAAAAAATTATCTTCCGAAGCTGTTCAATTACTTCCTCCCGAACGCGAAGTGGTGGGCGAACTTTTAAAGGCTGATAAATATGTGGATCTCCTTATTCCTCGCGGAGGAGCCGGGCTTATAAAATTTGTCCGGGAGAACTCGCTTGTTCCTGTCATCGAGACGGGAGCGGGAGTGTGCCATACTTATGTGCATGAATCGGCGGATATTGAGAAAGCTGTACGCATAGTTGAGAACGCGAAAACAGCTCGTCCATCTGTCTGCAATGCTATGGACACGCTCCTCTTGGATAAAAAAATTGTTCAAGAGGCACTACCTCCAATTGCTGAGAAATTAGCCAAACATGATGTGGAAATATTTGCTGATGACATTTCTTATTCTATTTTAGCTACTCACAATTATCCCCTCCTCCAAAAAGCCGCTCCGGAAAATTTCGGGCAGGAATATCTTGCTCTGAAATGTTCTGTAAAAGTAGTAGAATGCTTCGAGGAAGCGTTGGATCACATCGAAAAATATTCTTCCCGGCATTCAGAGGCCATTATCGCGGAAGATAAAGAAGTCTGTGAGAAGTTTTTGAAGCAGGTCGATGCAGCAGCGGTTTATTCGAATGCTTCGACTTATTTTTCGGACGGAGAGTGTTTTGGGCTTGGAGCAGAGATCGGCATTTCTACACAGAAACTCCATGCGAGGGGGCCTTTTGCGTTGGAGAAGCTGGTTTGTGAGAAGTGGGTGGTTGAGGGGGAGGGGCAGGTGAGAAAATAATTAAAAAGAAACAAAAAACTTGCATTATTCTTAAATTTATTAATGCTGCCGTGGAAAGGATTTATCCTTTCATGTGTCGAAGAGAAAGTTGTTTTCTGGCAACGCACCAACAAATAAGGGGAATGCTATGAGCAAAACCGACGAACAAGAAAATACGGATAAGCTAGCAGAAGGAGCCATTCTTTCCGGGCTTGCGGCCGGGGCTGTGGTTCTTGGTGGATTTTTGATCAGGCGGATTCCGGCAGTTGCCGCCTTTTCATTTCTGGCAGGTGTGGTCGCCTATGCCAGCAGCAAATCCGGGGCGCCGAATATCCCAGGCTTTACAGACAACCAAAAGACAACCGACAAAGGGTAAAAAAAATACCCGATCATTCAACTTCTCACTTCGTCCTGCTTTTGGCCTCCTTCCTGTGTGGAAGGAGGCTGTTTTTTTTGACTTCTTACTATATTTAATATATAATCTTACTAGGGATTTAATATAAAATATCATGTTTGATACTGTTGCCATTTCGGATTTACAAAAAGCTCCTTCTAGAGCCATAAAGTCTACTAAAGGTTTTAAATACATCCTTTCTAATAACAAAAAACAAGGCCTTTTGATAGATAAAAACATGATGGAATTCCTGGAAAAAATGGGAACACTGGAAGAGTATGAGGATTATGTATTAGCTAAAAGCCCTCTGTTTAAAGAAGCACGTAATGAAGGACGCCAAATTTTAGAAACTGAAAATTATTCAGAATGCGTAAATTTTGAAGAACTATGCCAATCAAAATAACTTTTAAAAATACTGTTTTTTCGAAGCACTTTCAAAGAGATTTGAAAAAACTAGATCCAATAATTCGGAACAAAATTAAAAAAGAACTAAAAAATATTCTCTCCGTGAATAAAGATGTTAAAATAAAAAAACTTACCGATTATCCCATAGCTGACTATCGAATAAGGATCGGAAGTTACCGGCTCTGTTTTAATTATGATTCAAAAAGAAAAAAAGCAGTATTCACAATCTGCCGTCATCGAAAAGATCTTTATTAATTCATATCCTATTCAATCTTCTACTTTCAAATGTCCAAGTTCGGTTTCTACGGCTGCGGCAACATAGGACAAGTGATCCTACACAATGTTATTGAGCAAAGAATTTGTTCAGGAGGTGAGATATTTGTGGTCGATCGATCGGCTGAAAAGCTTGCAATTTTGAATAAGGAATTCGGTGTTAAAACTTCTGTTGATTCTGAAACACTACATGATTGCAAATATATTCTGCTTGCCTTCAAGCCGCAAAATATCAAAGATATTACTCCTTTTCCTCCAAACAAAGACCAAGTTATAATTTCTATATTAGCCGGAACCAAAGTAGAATCAATAGAACCCGTATTTCCGAATACAAAAATTGTTCGAGCTATGCCAAATATTCCCCTTCAATTCGGAGAAGGAATTACCGGATTATATTTTCCTTCGGAAACTGATTTTTCGGTTGAAGAAAAAATATTTGTGAGTTCTGTTTTTGATTCCGGAGGCAAGGTCGTCGAATTCAAGAACGAAAGCTATATGGACAGTTTTACCACTCTCTGCGGAAGCGGACCTGCTTATTTTCTTTATATGGCCGAGCAGTTTTCCCGTATCGCACAGGAAAACGGATATACCGACAAACAAGCCAACACTATGATGCAGCAAACACTCATTGGCGCAGCAGAAATGATAAAAAAATCTGATTTAACTATGGAGGAATTAAGGAAGCAAATTACTTCTGCGGGAGGGGTGACGGAGGCGGCAATTTCTGTTTTTGAAAATAAGTATCCGGAGGTTTTTGATGGGGTGTTTGAGGCGGGGACAAAACAATCAAAAGGGTTGAGATAACTTCTTTTACTCGCTCCATGTTGTACGTAGAACGATGTCATGATAGCACATCACACCGAGGCTCCAGATACAACCTGGAGCCAGGGAATGATAACTTTTGACTTTCGACTTTCTATTTTCAACATATAATAAGGTTCATGAAGTTCCTTCTCGCAGTCTACAAAATACTTCTGTCCCTGAGGTATAAGGTTAAAGTCAAGGGTATAGATGTCCTAAAAAGAGACTCCCCTTTCCTCATCCTTCCCAATCATCCGGCTTTTGTTGATCCTCAAATTTTATTTTCTGAAATTTACCGATACACGAAGGTTTCTCCTGTAGTTACTGATCTTTATTTTCAAAAGCCAATTCTTAAATTTATTTTTCGGTGGCTTGACAGCATTCATATAAGCCATCTGGAGGGGGATGCGCATGACATGAAGGTTTTGGAGAAAACTGTCAAAAGCGTAACGAAAGCCCTTAAAAATAAGAAAAGTGTTCTCCTTTATCCTGCGGGAAGGACGGCAGGGCAAGGTTATGAAGCTATCCTTGGGAAACAAAGCACGTATCATATCGTTTCAAGTCTGCCTCCGGGTACGAAAGTTATTGCTGTACGCATTCGAGGGCTTTGGGGGAGCATGTGGTCGCGTGCCTGGGAGGGAAAACCGCCTGATTTTTTTTGGACTTACGGCAAGGCCATTTTCTATGTCCTGGCGAATCTAATCTTTTTTCTTCCTCGTAGAAAAGTAACGTTGGAATTTGAAGATGTCACCCAGATTGCCCAAAAAAACGCCCGAAAAGACCTGAGAGATTTCAACACTTTTCTTGAAAATTTTTATAATAAATATGGGGAAGAAAAAGCTTTGTTTCTTAAGCATTTTTTCTATGTGCTGAAGCTCAAAAGGAAACTTCCGGAACACATAAGGGGATCTGTCGCAGAACTGCAGAAAACCGCCAAAATCAATGCCAAAGAAATTGATGATTCGGTTTTTAAATTTGTAAGATCCAAGGTGACAAAAATAAAGGATATCCCTGCCAATAAAATCACCCTCAACTCGAATTTAGTGTTGGATTTATATTTTGATTCCCTAGGTCTTGCGGAAATTTTTTCGATTATCAAGGCAAAATTTCCTTCTTGTGCCTCCCCTCCCCTTTTATCGCTGAAAACAGTGGCGGATGTATGCTTGATGGCCCAGGGGAAAACATTGCAGGAAAAAGAACTGCCGGTGTGTACTTTTAACAAAGATCACATTAATGCGAATAATATAAACATCGACCTGAACAAAAATATTGTTCAGAATTTTCTGGATATTTTCACTTCTGCTCCAAAAACTAATTTTTGTTATGATGAAGTAGGAGGCTCTACCACCAGAAAAAGTTTTTGTACTAAGACAGTAATTATTTCCCGATTGATCCGAAAAAAAAATCCCCAGCCGCATGTGGGTATCATGCTGCCGGCCCTCCAAAGCACCACGCTGCTTATCATGTCCTGCTATCTGGCGAAAAAAATCCCGGTCATGTTCAACTGGACGGTAGGATCTCTCGCTATGAAGCACTGCATGAAGTCGGTAAAAGTTAAGAAAATCATTACGGTGAAAAAATTTTTTGACCGGGTAAAAGACCAAATTCCCCCGGAACTTCATAAAAAGTTTATTTTTCTGGAAGATGAGGTGCGGGATTTAAGCTTGGCAATTAAAATAAAAGGCTTTTTTCTCTCTAAAATCCCAAAACTTGCTTTTTATCACAAAACATATGATAAAACAGCGGTAATCTTATTTACCTCCGGGAGCGAAGCACTGCCAAAGGCCGTTGCATTGACGCATAAAAATATTTTGGCCGATCTATGGGGGACGCTGAAAATTTTTCCAGCAAAAAATAAGGAAATAATGCTCGGTTTTTTACCTCCGTTCCATAGTTTCGGATTTACGCTCACTTCTATTTTTCCTCTTTTGACGGGTATGCGTATTGCCTACGCTCCCAATCCTTCGGATTACCACCATATCTTAAAAATCCTTAAACACACAAAAGCTACCATACTTACTTCCACGCCAACGTTCCTGAAGTTAATCATCTCTCACGCGGAACAGGAAGATTTCGAGTATGTTAAATTTGTAATTTCGGGAGCAGAAGCTTGTCACTCTTCTGTTTTTGAGGCGTTCGCAAAATTAACGAAGGATAAAGGCAAAATTATTGAAGGCTACGGCATTACGGAGTGCTCCCCTATCATCACAGTTAATCCTTTGAAAAAACAAAAGTCGGAGAGTGTGGGAAAAGCTATTGAAGGCGTAGCAATTCGAGTTGTCGATCTGGAAACACAAATCTCACTTGCCCCCAAAAAAGAAGGGATGATTTTAGTTCGTGGGGATAATGTTTTTGATGGATATTTGGATAAAAGCCTGAAAAATCCTTTCGTCAAATTAGAGGAAAAAAAATATACTCCTACGCGTAAGGAATCTGAAATTACTATAATGCACCGAAGCTTGAGAACTCCCAATCTTAGCAGCAATTCCGTTGAAGCTTCGGAGCATAATACTTCGGGTTTTCTGGGCGAAGGTGTATATTATCGAACAGGAGATCTGGGATATTTGGATAAGGAAGGATATTTGTTTATTACGGGAAGGCTCAAGAGATTCATCAAAATCGCCGGAGAAATGATCAGCCTGCCGTTTATAGAAAATCTTCTTCTTGAAAAATACGGGGAGGAAGGGGAAAATGTTCTGGCCGTGGAGGGAACGGATGAAGTTGAGCCGCCGAAAATTGTATGTTTTAGTACGAAAGAAATTGATCGGGGGGAGGTGAATGAATTTTTGATATTGAAAGGCGTTTCGAATCTTATTCGGATTGATGAAGTGAGGAAGATTGAAGAAATTCCTGTTTTGGGGACAGGAAAAATTGATTATAAGGTGTTGAAGCTTGAAGTTTAAATATAGAATTTTGAATTTAGAAAAATGAAATTACAAATCATAAATACTACTCCTTCTCTCCTAAAATCAGCCAAAAACTATTTCCAAAAAGAATACGTTTTCAATCTTAAAAACCTCCCTCCCGAAAGCCTTATCGCCCGCTATCTCGTGTCAAAAAAAATGGAAGGACTCTTTGGAGTTAAAAATTATGTGCCGGAAACGGATGAAAATGGGACTCCCCTTTTCGAAGGGGGAATATTTTGGTCTATTTCCCATAAAGAAGACAATATTGCCATTGCCGTTTCAGGCGAACCGGTCGGAATAGATCTGGAAATTATCACTGCGCGGGACGAATCCCTCTTTTCCTTCTTTAAGCCATACGAATGGGAAAAACTAGGCGAAAAAACTTGGGGAAATTTTTACCGGCTTTGGACGGCAAAAGAAGCGCTTACCAAAAAATTAAATCTCGATTTAGATAGAATGAAAAATATATCTCTAATTAAAATAAATAAAGACAATCTTTTATTGGAGTATAATGGTGTGAGGTATGAGATTCAGGTTTTTATGAAAGATAAGCTTGTTTATTCGGTAGGGTAAGGCATTGTTTTAGGGACTGTAAAAAAAAGATACTGTGATCCTTCGACAATCTTTTTTCCTCCGAAATGCTTTTTTAAAATATCAACGAATTTTTGGTCACAACCACTCTGCTCCCATATCTGTAAAATTTCATCCCCCGGCGAAATCCTGGTTGTGGTTTTTATCCGGAGCACTTTCCCTCCCGAACTTTCAACGTCTTTTCTGACTTTTTCTTCATCATAATCGGCATCAACTCCTTTAATAGGGAACGTATATTCCGGCAAACCTGCCGCTAAAAATGCATTCTCAATCCTTTGTAACACTATATCTTCCGGTTCACTGCCTATCATACGGCCAGCAAAAGATTCAACAGAAAAAACAAATTCCCCTCCAACGGGAAGATAATCATATGCTTCCCGTAAAAATTCAACTGATTCTTCTTTCAGATGATGATAATGAGTATAAACACTATGGGCTAATATTTTGTTAGCTCTCTCCAATGGAGCATCCGCCAATTGTTTCATTGTCCCATGTACTATCTGTACTTCATCAGCTAATCCTTTTTTCTTAATCAACTCCCTCAGCATCGGTAAAGCCGGGTCAAGCGCGTAAACTCCCCGGGGTGATTTTTTTAGAATTGCCTCTGTACTCATTCCTGTCCCGCAACCCAAATCAACAACCAAGTCGGATGGTTTTATATCAGCAAAATTCACTAATCCGATAATAAGCTTTTTGAAATCTTCTACATGATATTCATCATAATGTTCAACAGTCTCCCGAAGTAAATATTCCCTGGGATCTAAGAAGGCGATCTGCCCGATATCATCTTCTGTAAATCCTCTCCCTTGGGTGAGAACATGATCCCTATGTTCGGGGGCAATTAATCCCCAGGGGCACTTAAAAGGATTAGGGAGATTTTCTAGCTCGTTGTGTGGTTGTTCCGACATTTTTAATTTTTAAGATATTTTATATTATTTGAGTCTTATGTCAATTTCATCTTGACTTCAAGAAATTATACATTATAAAAACATTAAAGCATTGTGTTGTTAAATTCTGAAGAGAATTTGATGATCAGATTCTTTTACATGACGAAAATCACCCTGATCAAACGAAAGGAGATGAAACGTGCAATTTATCTATCTGTTGATTACTGTTGCATGTGGAGGTCTTGCCATGGGGTATACTAAGTTTTACTTCCTGAGTTACATGTCTCACGAAGTGTATACCATGGCTGATAAAGTCTGGATCATCCAGATCGTTGGAGCTATCATGACGGGAGCGGCTTTTCTGGCTTATTTTGTTGGCGCCCCTTTATCCTCCGCCTTCCAAAAACGCCATGTTCTGCTTATCTCCTTCGGAGGAGCCGCCTTGCTTTTAACTATCGGCATCCTTTCCGGATGGAGCGGTACCGTCTGGCTCTACACAGCCTTGATTGGATGGCAAATGGGAATCTTCAAGGGCGTAAGACGCACACCAATTCCTTATGAATCCAAACGAAGCGGCCGATCAACTGAGTATATCAACGGCCGGTTAAACAGCGTCTTCCTCATTTCCATGCTGGGAGGGATTCCTCTTGCTGTTGCTCTCTATAACTGGAGTCCTGACTTCGGGGCCTGGTTTGGGGTAGCTGTTCTCGCAAGTGGAGCTTTCTTCGGATCATTGTGCGTGTACGAGGGAGAAAAAGAACGACTCAAAAAATACAGCGATGTTTCCTGTGGTCTCATGGGAAGCTCCCTCAAACTTCTACGGCAATATCCGGTCTACCTGCTGAGCACTCCCCTACTAACTGGTATGGCCAGCGTCCTTAGCTTGGCTGTTACTGTTTATGCGGAAGAGATGATGCTGGGAACGGACGTAGAATGTAGTTTTGTTTCCGTTTATGCGGCAATCGGCATAATGGTTGGAAATATAATCTCTCCAAAGTTTACAAAGGTGCGTTATCCAGCGGTCTCTGTTTCTGGACTCATAATGGTAATACTTACACTTTGTATTCCATCAACCGTGACCCTCATGGCTCCCTCGCCAATCATTCAGGACAATGTCTTGATCTACTGGATCATAACGGCCATTATCATCGTTCATAGTGCTTGTCTCGGGTTCAGTTCCAATCTCATGGATTCGGAATATCTGAGGTTGGTGCACCGAGACAAGAATGAAGGAGGCGGCACAGCGATGCTGAGCGCTATGTCCTCATTCTTTATCTTTGGTCTTGGCGCGTTGGTATCCGGTGGTATCATCAAAGGAAATCTTGGATACATCGGCCAGTATTACTTTTTGGCCGGAGTGATCACACTATCGACGGCGATGGTAATCATGCTGGCGGTAAAAAAAAGAGCCCCTGTTCTCACTCCTTGATCGTCATGAAAACACCCCGGCTGCACTTTAGTGGCCGGGGGAATTTTTGAATATTCTATTTTTGTACTTTTTTCATGTTCAAATTTAAATTTTTAATTAATATTGTGAGGTAAAATCAAAATTTGATCTCTAAATATTGAATTTTCGAGAGGAGGAGAGAACTCAATTAAGAATTACGAATTAATAGAAACAAAATAGGAAGAGCAAAGAAATGGATCTGGATCTAAAAAAACCAAAATTTTATCCCTAAAGATGAAATTTTGAGAGGAGGGAATGCGGAGTACTGGAGGTCGTCCGCGCTAGCGGGCTACAGGAAGTATGGAGCCATTCCCGACGAAGACATGGAGTCATCTTCGACGACGGGCGAGTAGCTCAGTGGTTAGAGCAGGGCGCTCATAACGCCTTGGTCGCAGGTTCAATTCCTGCCTCGCCCACCATTATGCAAATCACCGCTCAAATGAGCCTTTTCGATTCTAGGAAAGGCTTGGTTAAGCGACTTTTCAGCGCTTGGTTGGTAGTTCAACCCAAGCTTTTCTCCTCGGAGCCGAGAATTGGCCAAAGACAAATTTTCAAACTCAGGAACCGCTTGTGTACGCAGTTTTTTACCGTTTAGCTGGCAGTTCAAGAAAAGAAAATTCAAAGTCCGTCTTTTGATCACAGGATTGAATGTTTTAAACAAATACGGAAGGATATTGATTCCTTGGACAATCTTTTGAGTGAGATCCCAAAGTTCGTTTTCTCTGGTTTCTTCTGCTTCGGCCATTTCCTGTACGAGGATATGTTTTTCCTCTACCAGTTTGTTTTTCTGCTCAATGCCTTCCTGTGGATCAAAAAAGCCTTCGATCACCGCATTGTTTAATTTCTGAAGTCGTCCATCAAGAGCCGTCAGCTTCATATTGAGAGCTTTCCTTTTGGCCTTATTATCCTCACGGATATTTCCCGACATATCTTTGATGGCCAGTTTTGCATATTCGAGAAATTCATTCTCCAATCGAAATCGGCTCAAATTCACAATAATCTGATCCTCCAATTGATCCTCTCTGATAGACGTGAATTCACACTCACGATTATGGCATTCCAAGTAAACCTGCCCTTTGTGTATCCCCGAAATCAAGTAATTTCCACAGCCACATTTAACCAACTTTGAATAGGTGTAATTATGCTTCGTTTTGTTCTTGTGGGTTCTTCCATCCAAAACTGCCTGAACCTGATCAAATAACTTTTTGGTGATGAGTGGCTCATGATTTCCCTCATAGTAGACGACTTTTTTGTTGGTCTCTTTCCCCCATGCAATCAGTCCGTGATAGAAGGGATTCCGAAGCATTCTTTCAAAAATGCCTTTGCGGAGCATATTCCCCTTTGAATTAGTCATCCCTCTGCCTCTCATATATTCACAAAGCGTCCGTACGGAGTAATTCCCGCTAGAAAAGGCTCGAAAAGCTTCTTTTACAAAAGGAGAGAGAACAGGATCAAGATATTTCTTTTTTGGGTCGTCATCTTGCCCTTTAACGCCGATTCTGTAACCAATAGGGGCATGAGTCGGGTAATATCCCTTTCTCAAAACCTCGGCCATTTTACTGGTCACCTCTTCGCTCAGGTTTTCGGAATACCACACGCACATGTTGCAGAAATTTCGGAAAGCCAGCCGACCTGCTGATCGACTTGTATCAAATTCTCCTTCGATAACAGCCATCTTTTTGCCTTCTTTGGTTATGAGTTTATCCAAAAGGGAAAAATCGCCGACATTTCGGGAGCTACGATCCAGTTTATGGAAAAGTACTCCTTCGATGGAGGGATCTTGTAGGCGTTCCAACATTTTGTGAAATTCCGTACGCTTCCCTTTAAAACCCGACTTGGCCTCGCTGTATAATTCAACTATTTCAAAGCCTTTTTTTTTGGCGTATTCGGTAATGATTCTTTTCTGAACAGGGAGAGAGTTATCCTTATCGGCTTGAGCCTTGGTCGATACGCGACAATAAGCCAGATATTTCTTCATATATTAGTCATTGTTAATATTTTTTCTTTGTCCTTTTTGTTTTTTCATAAGTTGAAAAAGCTGAGCAAAGTCATCTCGTTCTTCATTTTCCAAGGTTAATAGTTCCTCGAGTAATGATCGTTCATCTCCTTCCAGTTCAATAACTTTTTTGAGTACATGAACTTCCTCCTCATTAGATTTTGCAATTTTCTCCATAAGTTCTTTTTTTGCTCCCTCTCCATTATTAATGGTTACGTTTGCGTGATCAGATGCATTGATATCTTTGACCATGACACTTCCATCTCCACGTTGAGAAACCCCCTTTTCGTGGAGAGCCTCCACTAAATCGTCAAGAATTTTTGCTTTTTGATACGCCTCGGTAAGTTTCGGATCTTCTTCCCCGAAAAAATAAGAGAGCGGTTTCTTCGTGATATTCGATATTTTTAACAAATATTTTTCAGGATTCTTAATCGATCCGTTCTCTATTTTTTGGATCGTGTTGAGTGATTTTGACATCCTCTTGGAAAGTTCCGCTTGGGTTAAGCCCGCTTCTTCTCGGGCTATCTTGATACGTTTTACAATGAAATCTTTGTCCATAAGTAATTGAGATGAATCTGTAAGTGGAAGGAAAATACCGAATCCGTACATGAGGATATTAAATAAAAGGTTTTATGTCAAGAAAATTTTTGTATGAAGATTATACTTATCAAGAATTAACTGAAGATTAAAGAGGCCTATTACTTCACGAAAATTTCATATTTCAGGTTTCACGAAAAACAGATTAAGCCTTTTGGGGTAAGTGTTTTTTATTTTATGTTTTCAAGAAAATTAAAGATTTGACTCAATTCGTTTTTTGAGAATCTTGATATTTTTTCTTGACTCACGAACCCAAAAAGGTACAGTCTGGACATAGCTTTAAGTATCGCCCTTGTGGCAATATTTTTTTGCCTCAAGAAAACCTCAAAAAGTATTAACAACTAATAAGAATGGGCCGACCACCAATTACACCAACCAAAGAAAGACGGGATATGTTTGAGCTCTGGCTCAAGGGATACAACTACGTCGAGATTGCCCAAAAGTTTGATGTTTACCGTCAAAAAGCACGTTTTACCGTTCTTAGTTTTAAACCCTCGCTAGAGGATTTCAAGAAACACGACACAAATCGTCGTATTCGCGAAGCCGCGAGGCAACTTAATGCTTAATTTTAAAAATGATTCATGTCCCAAGAAGAACCCGAAAAGTTAACGAAGGAGGAGCGAGAAGTAGTGGATTTTTTCAAGGGACTACTGCCAATTTTAAGGGATGCCTTTGTCGACCTAAAAAGAAGGAACCTCCTTGATGAGGGGTACTTCGAAAAAATTGATCCTCCTGATAAGCCCTAAATTTTTTATTTTCATGCAATTTAATGCCCATGTATTCAGACGAAAGCCTCTTCCAATTTGTAGTAGTCCTGATTTCAGTCAGTGGCTTTTTGTTGGCACTTTGTCTGATGGAAATCGGGTTTTGCATTTATTCGGAGTTGAGGGGCAAAGATTCAGGACTTCCCACGCAAAAAAGTGTGCGACGCGTTTTCCAGAGATTACGTCGTTTTTTCAAACGACCTCGCCGAAAACGCTAGTCACTTTTATTACTTAATTTTTTACTGCCATGAATAAAAAAACTACAGCCTTAAAGGCGAACAAGCAGGTGGCCATTATGCCACCAAGAGATCTATGGCAAGAGCGAAATGCCATTACGGAGATCAAGAAAATTTACGGAAAAGACCTCTCCGAAGGAGAATTCACAACTCTCTGCCAAATAGGACAGGCCACGGGACTCAATCCATTTCTCCGCGAAATATGGGCGGTCAAATACGGAAACGCTCCCGCCAGCATATTTATCGGAAGAGATGGATACCGTAAAGCCGCACAAAGAGACCCCGAATACGACTACCACCTATTGGATGCCGTCTACCAAAATGATGAGTTTAAAATCGAAGATGGCGAGGTCAAACACGCTTATTCGGTCAAGGATCGAGGCGAACTAGTCGGGGCTTACTGTACCGTAAAACGTCGAAGTGCCACAAAGCCGATCTTTACCTTCATTGATTTCAAGGAGTATTACCTTGGAAATAAGGATGAAGAAGGAAAGGTCAAAAAACGATATGACAAATTCCAAAAAAAGTACGTCGACATGGGTGCGACGCTTTGGGATAGCAAACCTGCCACCATGGTCAAAAAAGTGGCCGAAGCACAAGGGCTTCGTATGGCTTTTCAATCCATGTTCGCGGGAACCTATGCCGAGGATGAGCAATGGGAAAAAGAACCCGAGGTGCAGGAGGTTACATCAGAAACAACTGGAGAAACCGCTAAACTACCCGACCCAAAGATGGAAAAGAAAATCCAACCAAAAACAGGCGAAGCCCTGCACAAGGTTTGGAATGAACTTTGGGAACTCTCCATGGAGAAGATGCCCGAGGAAGCAACGGATAACGGGGAACTGAAATACACCCCCGAAAAGTCCGAAGCCACTCGCCGACTCACCATGCGAAAACTTTGCGGAAAGAAAAGCTCCACCGTCCTCACAGAAAAAGAGGCGAAGGAGTTTATTTCCCGATGCAAAGACAAAATTGCCGAACTTAAGAAGCTCCCTAATCCCGCAAAGAATAAAGAAGCTTCAAAAGCACAGGCTCAAGAACCTGCACATGCAGGGTAACAAATTTTAACCCTCAATACTATGAAAACCTCAGAATTTATTTCACCGCTTCATCCTGACAAAATCTGCGATCGCATTTCCGATGCGATCTTGGACGAATGTCTCATGCAAGACCCGAAGGCTCGATGTGCCATCGAGGTCATGGGCGGGCACGATCAAATTTACATCACAGGGGAACTGACCACCTCTGCGGCGGTCATTCCCGAAAATGTGGCTCACAGGGTTCTCAACAAAGAAATTCCCGTCATCACCAACATCGTCCAACAATCTTCAGAAATCGCACAAGGCGTAGATAAAGATGGTGCTGGTGATCAGGGTGTTATGGTTGGCTACGCCTGCCGAGATAACGAGGCGATGATCCCACGAGAGCATTATTACGCTCGGGAACTGTGCCGATACCTGCACGGACTCCACCCAGACGATGGGAAAACCCAAATCACGGTAGACGAAAATAATCATCTCCGTGCCGCACTCGCTTCATGGCGGGGTGTCCCAGCGAAACAGCTCTATGACGAAATTCTCGAATGGGTAACAGAAAATCATCTCGGCATTGCTGACGGAACCGAAATCCTCTGCAATCCCGCAGGCGATTGGGAACAAGGTGGTTTCGATGCCGATGCGGGACTGACAGGAAGGAAAATTGTGGCGGATGCTTATGGTACCCGAGTTCCCGTGGGAGGCGGAGCCTTTAGCGGAAAAGACTGGACAAAGGTCGATCGCTCGGGAGCCTACAAAGCTCGTCAACTGGCGGTGCAGCTCCTGAAAGAAAACGAACTTTTTGATGAGATCACGGTGCATGTCGCTTATGCCATCGGCAAAACCCATCCTGTGCAGATAACGGCACTTTTGGATGACAAACAGACTGACCTCACTAAAGAGTATCGAGAGCAATTCAAGCCCTCTACTATTGCCGAGACGCTTGAACTCCACAAACCACAATTCGAAGCAATCGCTCAATGGGGACACTTCGGAAACGGTTTTGCATGGGACAACCCATTTCTTAACCCCTCCAAATCATGAAAAATATTTTAACCAAATCGCAACAAGCGAACTTCGCTGTCAGACACCTCTCCATGTCGGCAATACGAACCTATCTCACGGATCGACAATCATTCTTTCGAAGATATGTGCGGTTGGAATTCGAGGAAAAAGAGAGCCCTGCCCTTCTCGAAGGGAAAGGGCTCCATTCCGTCCTCGAGGGTTACTGGACAGCGAAAAAAGAAAAGAAAGATTTTGACTGGGACAGTGCGGTTGATGAACAGGAACGTATCATCGCCGCCAAAGATCGAGAAGGCCGAATCGACTGGGGGAAATCTGGAAACCTTGAGAAATCCCAAAAGAATCTCCGACAGGCGGCAGGCTTTTATCAGGAATCTCCCCCCGATTACAAAGAGATTATTTCGGTGGAGGATGAGTTCCTATCCGACTTTGAGGACTTAGACGGCAACGTTATGCCGATTCCGCTCAAAGGCTTCTGTGACCTCATTATCAAAGATGGCACGGACTATGTGATTGTAGATCACAAAACGGTCGCTTTGGTAAAACAACAGGACGAACCTGCCCCTGCCTTTGAACTGCAAGCAGCTGCTTACTGGTTTTTGATCCGTAAAGAATACGGACTCAACCCAAAACGCATGATCTTCGACCAGATCAAGAAGACCAAAAACCGAGATGGAAGCCCGCAAATCACGCCGTATGTGGTCGAATATACGCCTGATATCCTCCTGCGATTTCTCGAGATTTATACTCGAATGATTCGAGAATTGGCGGGAACTCCACTCTTTGATGAAGAAACAGGTGTGATGCAATTTCTCCCTAACCCTTTCGCTATGTTTGGTTGGGAGGAATCATGGCAGGACTTCTGCGAGGAAGTGCAGAGCGGTAAGGAATGGAACATGAGTGAAATCAAGGTTATTCAGGAAAATCGATACTCCACAAAAGGTGTGGAGGCTTTGGATATTTAAAAACTAAAAAAATGGCGAGACCCCCTAAAAACACCGTCGAGTACTTTCCGCACTACGTAAATAACGGAAAGACGCTGTACACGCTGGAAAAGCGGTACGGCAACGACGGCTATGCTTTTTTATTCAAGGTCTTGGAGACTTTGGGGAAAGAAGAGAACCATTTTATTGATTGCCGAAACGTGGCTGACTGGGCGTTTCTGTTAGCAAAAACGAACGTGAAGGAGGAAATGGCTGAGGAAATGATGACATTAATGACCAAGCTCAAAACTTTTGATGAAGAACTGTGGTCTCATCGAATTATTTTTAGCCCCCCCTTCATCGAAAACCTCAAAACAGTGTATGAGCGTCGCAAGCGTAAGTGTCTGCAAAAACAGGATTTGTGTCAGCAATTACAGATTAAATGTATACAGAAATGCCCCCCAACCGATATTTCCGAATCGGAAACACCACAAAGTAAAGTAAAGGAAAGTAAAGTAGAGAAAAGGAGAGTAAAGAAGAACAGTACCCCAAAAAGATTTTTTGGGGGTGACTCTTTTGAAATTCTTACTTCAAAAACATTTTTAGAAAAAAACATCGATAAAGCTCAAATCAGGTTTCTCGTTGATAAAAAGGGAGAAGACAAAATTTTACAGGAATGGGCAGATGAAGTTCGCAAACTCAAGGAGATTGATGGATTTACCGAGAAGGATATCACTTTTGTTTTTAACTACACGCCGACACATGATTTTTGGAAGGATCAGATTCTTTCGGTTAAAAAGTTCCGTCAAAAAAACAAAGAAAGCGTGCCGTACTTCGTCGTGATCATTGGGGAGATTCAAAAACAATCAGAGGCTAATTCTATAGCTGATTTCAGTAACTAATCCTGCCATGAATCAAACAAAAATCGTTCCCTACGCTCCAAAGATTGCCGTCTGGTACAAGGACGAGATGCGAGAGCTATCTATCGCTCATGTGGACATGAAACATGCACATTTTATCAAAGAAGCTATCGAAAAATCCAAGTTTCTCAAACTCCCCGACGGCTTGATCGTTCCTGTCCGCAATATCGAAAAGATTGATCTTAATTGCAAGTTGGACGATCTGGATCAATTCCTGCTTACACAGCCGAGGCGAATCAGGACTTATCTCTCAGAAAGGGAAAAAAAGATGAAGCGGGATGTGGGACGTGGAATCTCAGGAATCAATCATGCCCAAATGATTATCCAAAATGGACGGGAAAAAGGACTTTTATAAATTTTTATCTATGGCACATGTGGTACCAAAACAAAAATAAATTCGGAAACAGAAAAGTGGAAGTCGATGGCATTTGTTTCGACAGTGCGAAAGAAGCACGAAGATATCGAGAGCTCAGTCTTTGCGAAAAGGCGGGAGCCATCCAAAAACTCGAACTTCAGCCTCGTTTTATTCTGCAGGAATCTTTCAAACAAAACGGAAAAACACACAGAAAAATTGAGTACATTGCTGACTTCCGATATGTCGAAAATGGGCAAACGATCGTGGAAGATGTTAAGTCTTTCATCACCAAAAAACATCCTGTGTACGCCCTGAAAAAGAAACTCCTCCTGAAAAAATATCCCGATATAAATTTTTTAGAAACTTAATCCCACTCTCATGACCAATGATGACCGCCTCAAAGAGGCAAAAACAAAAACGCTTGAATTGAGCCAAATGCTCTCGGAATTGAATACCTTTATCCAAAAAAATGAGTGTATCAGTCCGTTGATGAAGGAAAAACTGGAGGAGAAAATAGATGAGATTCTTACTAAAGCCGTTCAGCTATTGCGAATAACCAAATTAAAATAATGGAAATCCCCAAGACGCTTCGTGGAAACTACATCCTCTTTCGCTACATTGTGAAGGATGGGGTTCCTGTGATTGAGCTGAAGGATCGCAATGCGAAGTTTTGGTACTGCAAATTAGAGGGGGAGGAGTTTAGGATTGTGAGTGTGGCTTCTAAATCGGTTTTTGACGCTATTGACAAAGTGTAAAAAGTATTGACAAAAGTAGATTCATAGGGTATAAGGTTTAGGAAATTTTGCTCTTTCACATATCGGCTATAAGCAGGCATTGATCTGTATTTGATTCTTCTTTGGTGTCGAATAACTGGGATTCCACGTTCTTCGGCTCAGATATTGAGTCGAGTGCAGATGTCCTGTCTGCTAAAAGAATTGGATTGAGAATTTGATGATAATCATATTGTCATTAGTTTCTCAATCCAATCAAATACATGGGAGAGAAATCGTTATGAATATCCAAGAACAAATGGAAGCAGCCGTTGAAAAGTATACACACGACTACGAGATTGCTCCTCTGATCGCCTTTCTCAAGGCAAACCCACAAAAGGCAGCTGATGCCTGTTGGGCAATGAGAGAGCGTTATCAAGAGCACGATCACACGACTGGTTTCATGAATATGATCGAGATCCTCGAAAATCTGCTGAAAAAGCAGTAATTGTGGTCGCTTTGAGACGCAGGACAACATCAATTCGAGGCCGAACGTTCCACGTTTCGGCCTCAACAACCCCAAAACATTGTCTTTGGGCTTTTTTGTGATACCCTGATATCGAAAAATTTAGAGTCTTAAAGACCATCTCATTTCCGCCCTCGCGGAAGCTGAGCCGTGGTCTTTTTTTGTATTTCCTCAAATTTACCTCCCATGAAAATCTCCCACATCCCCATCGAAGAACTAAAATTCGCCGACTACAATCCCCGAGCCGCCACCAAAAAAGAAGCAGCCGAGCTCAAAAAATCTCTCGAACGCTTCGGCTTCGTCGAACCTGTGGTGGTCAACTCCGATCCCAAACGGAAAAACATAATCATCGGCGGTCACTTCCGAGTGAGAACAGCCAAAGACCTCGGTCTCAAGGAAGTCCCTGTCCACTACATCAAAATTTCTGACGAGAAAAAAGAACGAGAACTCAATCTCCGTCTCAATAAAAACCTCGGGCATTGGGATGCTGAATTGCTCGTGGAGTTTGACGAAAACCTCCTCCTTGATGTGGGGTTCGAATCCGACGAACTGGACGCCATGTTTGCCGATCTAAAAATGGAAGACGAAAACGAAAAAGACGACGATGCTCCCGAAGTAGCCGAAACCTCCACCACTCAAATCGGAGAAATTTATCAGCTCGGCCGACATCGAATCATGTGTGGCGATGCGACTAATCCCGACCACATCAAAGCTTTGATGGACGGACAAACGGCCGACGTCGTTTTCACCGATCCACCCTACAACGTGAACTACAAAGGACACGGCCAAAAAACGAGCAATGGGATCGCCAACGATAATATGGCAGATTCGGCATTCGGAAAGTTTCTCGAGAAAATTTTTAAAAACTATCGAGAATCAATCAAAGCGGGAGCGGGGTTATACGTCTTTCACAGCTCTTCCTCACAGGCTCAATTTGAGTACGCCATCGAAAAGGCAGGCATGGAAGTCAAAAACCAGTTGATCTGGAACAAGCCCGCCTTTTCTCTCGGACGTTGTGATTACCACTGGAAACACGAACCGTTTTTTTACTGTGCGGTCAAAGACAAAAAGGTGCAGTTCTACGGAAACCGTAAACATTGCACGGTTTGGGATTTTCAGAAGACGGATGCTCAGCTCTTTGCGTGGGCTCAAAAAATGAAGCGAGCAGAAGAACAAGGCAAAACCACCGTGTGGAGTATGGCACGGGATAAAGTTGGAGAATACGTTCATCCGACGCAAAAACCCGTCGAATTGATCGTTTATGCCCTCAGAAATAGTTCAAAATCTGGCGATTTGGTTGTGGACTTTTTCATGGGTTCAGGATCAACTTTGATTGCTGCAGAGAAATCCGAACGTACTTGTTTTGGGCTAGAACTTGACCCGAAATACGTCGATGTAGTAATCAAGCGTTGGGAAGATTACACAGGCGAGAAAGCCAAAAAACTAACCTAAAATACTCTTCAACTTGTTGCACTTGTTACACGGGAGCCCCCCTTATTTAAGCCAAAATCATGCAAGGAAAAAAAGCCACTACCAGAGACAAGAAAAAGTTCTTGGAAGCTCTCACTCGCCGCCACGGAATTGTAACGTTGGCGTGCAAAGATGTGGGCATTTCCAGTATGACGTTTTACCGCTGGCAGAAAGACGATCCCGAGTTTGCAACCGAATCGGAAAAGATCCGTGATATTGAGATCGGGATTATTGCCGAAGACCGTCTGGCTGAAGCAATCATTGTGAACAAAGACATGGCCATGGTGCGGTTTTATCTGCAGTCCCGATCGGCAAAATACACCCCAAAACTACAAACAGAAGTGTCCGATCCAACCCACGAACTCGCCAAACTCTTATCCCTCGATTCCAAATGCAAATAAGCCTGAACAAAACCTACAAAGCTTTAGATGCTTTCGGGCTGAACTATTTTCGACGTCCGTTTGCCGACTATCAGCGGGAAATAGCTCGTGAGATTATTCGTACCATTTTTAAAAAAGGTGGTGAGGAGGTGTTTATCGAAGTGTCCCGTCAGGCGGGAAAAACCACCGCTGTCGTGGACACACTGGCGTTTGTGATGACCTTTGCTCACCACTTTTTTCCTGCACCGCTTTCTGTTGGGATTTTCGCACCGCAGAAAGAGCAAGCTAAAACCGACTTTGATCGTCTCAAAGAAAACCTGCGGGTGCTTCAGGAGCTGTACCGTCTGCAGTTTGAGGAAGCCAACGGAACAACGATCAAACTTGGGAATGGAAACACGATCTATTGTTTCTCACTTTCTCCGACTTCACACCTTGAGAGTAAAACGCTCCACCTCGCCATTATCGAAGAGGCTCAAAAGATTGACGACGAAAAGGCAAAAAATGAGGTCTTCCCCATGTTGGCCTCTACGAACGGAAGCAAAATCTTCATCGGTTCAGGAGGATATCAGCTCTGTGACTTTTACCGTGGAATCGAAAATGATAAAAACGTATTTCGCTACGACTACCAACAAGTAATCGCCGATAAAGCGAAACTGTACAAAAAAACCAAAAATCCGCTCCATAAAAAATACAAGGAGTTTGTGGAGGGAGAAAAAGAGCGGTACCGAGAGGACTCAGACTATTTCCAAACACAGTACGCCCTCAACTGGAAGATTGGGCGTGGAATGCTGATCGGTAGTATGTCAAAACATTATGTGCACTTTCAATAAATTTTTTATCGAAACCAGC
>CAYVJW010000015.1:0-22692 GCA_964451885.1 uncultured Candidatus Peribacteria bacterium
TGGGATTCTATTTCAAAGGTTACATGGATGAAATCCGCATCTCCAAAGGCATCGCCCGCTGGACAGAAAACTTCACCCCGCCAACAGCGCCATACGCCGCAGAACCCTACATCGCCGGCATATCACAAATAGGTGAGACACTAACCGGAAACTACAATTTCTATGACCCGGAAGGCGATAGCGAAGGCACTTCAACTTTTAAATGGTACAGCGCCACTACTGTTGACGGTACATATACAGAAATTTCAGGCGCAACCAGCATAACTTATGTTCTGATAGCTGCTGACTATCAAAAATATCTTAAATTTGAAGTAACTCCGATTGCTGATGCTGAACCGTTTACTGGTTCTTCGGTAATGTCTTCTCCTAGTGAGCAGGTTATTGGAACTGCACCGAAACTACGGCTAGGCGTAGATTCATATACAAAATTAATGATTCACTCTGATACTACCGATGAATCAACAACTTTTATTGATAGTTCTGATAGCGGTCATATTATTACTCGCGCTGGAGAGGTACATCACGAAGCAGATCAAAAGCAATTTGGCGCTACTTCTATGTATTTTGATGGAAGTGGAAATGATTATATAAGAACTACTGATCACGTTACTGATTTAAATTTTGAAACTGATGATTTTACTATTGATTTTTGGGTTTATGATTCTGATTTAACTAATAATTCTTGGTATGTTGTTAGAAGTGGAAATAACAATGATAGATTAATAATAATGACAAAAAGTAGCGGAAACAATATTAGACTTGTTATTCAAGATGAAGGGGTGAAAGTTGTAGAAATTGAAGGTGCACATGGAATTAATAGTAATGAATGGTTCCATGTGGCGTTAGTAAGAAATGGCAATGAGTGGGACTTGTATATAAATGGAGTGTCAAAAGCGAACGATACTGATACTAGTGCTGTTCCAGATACTTCAGGAACTAATGCAGGTTTATATATTGGCACAGGCGTTAATGATGCATCTTCAATAGCAACACCATATTATACTGGCTACATCGACGAACTCCGCATCTCAAAAGGCATTGCCCGCTGGACAGAAAACTTCACCCCGCCCACAGTCCCTTATTCAGCAGATCCCTACATCACCGGTACCTCACAAATCGGCGAAACACTTACAGGAAACTACACTTTTGATGACCCGGAAGGCGATAGCGAAGGCACTTCAACTTTTAAATGGTACAGTGCTGCTACTGTTGACGGAACATATTCAGAAATCTCAGGCGAAACTAGCATAACTTATGTTCCTGTAGCAGATGATTACCAAAAATATCTTAAATTTGAAGTTACTCCGGTAGCTGACGCTGAACCTTATACTGGTTCACCTGTAATGTCTTCTGCTAGTGATCAGGTTATTGGTACTGTGCCAGAAGCTTTTGGTATATACGACTCTGAAACAAAATTATTAATCCACTCTGACACGACAGACGGTTCAACTACTTTTATTGATAGTTCTGTTAGTGCACATGTTATCACTCCTACTGGAGATACTTATCATGAAACTGATCAAAAACAATTTGGCGATACTTCCATGCATTTTGATGGAGATGGTGATTACTTAAATGTGCCAGATAGTGATGATTGGAATTTTGGAAGTGAAGATTTTACTATTGATTCTTGGATAATGCTTGATTCATTGACGCAGAAAATAATTACATCTCAATTTGTTGATTCTGATAATAGAACTAATTTTCAATTTAATAATACTTTGGGTTTATTATTCTTTATTAGAAGTGGTGGTACTAATTTAGTTTTAATATCTCAAGGTGATACAACTGGATGGTCAATCGATACATGGTATCATATTGCAGTTATTAGAGATGGTAATGATTATAATTTATATAGAAATGGAGTTTTAATAGGAAGTGGAACTGATGCTGATGATGTTCCTGATTATGCAGCAGCTTTTACTGTTGGTTTTGAGTCTGGACAACCTTTAATGAGCGGACATATGGACGAACTCCGCGTTTCCAAAGGCATTGCCCGATGGACAGAAAACTTTACTCCGCCAACAGCTCCATACTCCCCCGCCCCATACATCACCGGCAACCCAATCACAACCCAAACCCTCACCGGAAACTATATCTACTACGACACAGACAGCGACCCCGAAGGAACTTCTACATTTCGCTGGCTAAGCGCCAGCACTATTGACGGCACATACTCAGAAATTTCAGACGCAACAAGCATCACTTATATCCCGGTCGATGATGACATAGACCAATACATCAAATTCGAAGTCACTCCCGTTTCCACAGAAGAACCGACTACCGGAACTCCTATCCTCAGTAACGCAATCGGACCAATAACACCACCTAACGCTGCTCCCTACGCTACTGACATCATCATCTCCGGTACTGAAAAAGTAAGTTACACTCTCACTGGAAATTATACTTATGCAGATACTGAGGGAGATTTGGAAGGAGATACTTCTTTCCGATGGCTAAGGGCTGATACTGTAGACGGAACTTATAATGTCATTACTGATACTAATACTAAGCTACTTCTTCATGGGGATGGGACAGGACAAAATTTCACAGATGATTCGCTATACGAACACACGATAACCTCTGCCGGAGATGTGACTCAATCAATAACGGAGAGTCAATTTGGAGGCTCCTCGATATATTTTGATGGGACAGGAGATTATTTGAGTATTCCGGATAGTGATAACTGGGATTTTGGAAGTGGTGATTTCACGATTGATGCTTGGATCTATAGAACAAATGCATTTATTGGTCAACCTTTTGTAGTAAAAGGGAGCGATTCCTCTCATAATTGGTATTTTGGTTACGATGGCAATGTAGGATTATACTTCCAAGACTACAATGGAGCAACTGGGGTAAACCTCTTACAAGGAGATACATCCGGATGGAATCCAAATACCTGGTACCATATAGCACTCGTAAGAAATGGTAATGATTTTAATATATATAGGGATGGAATAAGTATTGTTTCAACAATCGATTCTGCAGCAATTACCTCCTATTCAGGAGCCTTAGGAATAATGAACACCCCATGGAATACAACTGGAAAGTGGAACGGTTATGTAGATGAAATTCGCATTTCTAAGGGCATCGCCCGCTGGACCAGTAACTTTACTCCACCTACTATTCCTCATGTTATTACTTCAGATTCCACCTACACACTCACTTCCGACGACGTAAACAAATACCTCAAATTCGAAGTCACTCCAAAGGCCCAAACCGGAACCACCCCCGGCTCTCCTACCCTCAGTAGCGCCACATCTCAAATAGCCTATCCTCTTCCCCCAGAAGCAAATGATGTAATCATCTCCGGAACCACAACCGTCGGACAAATACTGACCGGATCCTATACTTATGCTGACATCGACAATGACCCGGAAGGAAATTCTACTTTCCGTTGGTTACAATCCGATACTATCGATGGAACATATACAGAAATAAGTGAAGAAACAAATATTACTTACACCATCACCTCAGCAAATCAAGGCAAATACCTCAAATTCGAAGTCACTCCGCAAGCCCAAATCCCTCCCACTCCCGGATCACCTGCTACCAGCAGCGCCATAGGCCCTATCCTGGGAACCGCCCCTATCTCAAACAATGTTTCTATCTCCGGCGAAGCATCCTTTGCTTCCACCATCACCGGAAACTATACTTATACGGACAATGAAAATGACCCAGAGGGAGATTCCTTACTTCGTTGGCTTCAAGCCGATACTGCCGGAGGAACTTATTCTGAAATTCCCGGAGCAATCAATTCAACCTATACACTTACCTCTGCAGAAAACAATAAATACATACGATTTGAAACCACCCCGGTTTCCTCCACCGGCACCCCAAATACCGGCGCTACAGTCGTAAGCCCCCCTATCGGCCCTGTTCAAAGTTATGCCACAGAAATCTGGCCGGATTCACTAGAACCGGAAGGAGATATTATCGTCTACGAAAAAGTATGGAAGAGCGATGCCGCTTTCACTCCCCATGACGTAATCATAGAGCTCAGAGCCGCTTCAGATAATAGCGTCCTGGGTGTCCATACCTTATCTTCCGGAACGGTTTCCCACTGCGGTGAAACACCGGAAAACTGTATTACGGACGGAGACGAATCCATAACTACCGGAACTTATTCCACCCGAAAGGATAGCGAGTTCGGATCAGCCACATTTAAAACAGCCTTCTCCGGAATATCTCAACAAAACGTCCGCTTGAAAATATATGCTTATAACAGCAACTATGACCTATTGGCCGAAAACGCCCATGCTGACTTCGAAGCCTCTCCACTTCTTGCTCCTGCCGTATCCATAAACGCCGTTACTACGCCAACAGACACAACTCTCCAAACCATATCCGGAACCGTCACAGAAGCCCACTTTGACAATACCGATCCAAATGCCTTCACATTAAATGGTTCTCCAGCCACTCTCACTTATGTTTCCGGAGATGACTGGACATTCTCTGAAGAAATCACACTAATCGAAGGGACAAACGTAATCACCACCCGAACAATAGATAAATCCGACAACCAAGGCTCAGATACAACAGTTATAGTTCTTGATACAACACCTCCTGCCACCACGGAAGCCGCTTCCCCATATGATCCCGACCCTCCGGCCGGAGGAACGGAGCCAGGATGGAGCAGAAGTGGAAAAGCCCTTCTCAACTGGCTAGCAGCAACAGATGATACCACCGGCATACAACACTACGAAGTATGGAGAAGTGCTACTTCCCATCCTCCCGCCCAAGGACAATCAGCCGGAGAAGATGCTGCCTATGCAAAGGTTTCCGCTGACTTATCCCCCTCTACGTTAAACTGGACTGATACGGACCTATTATCCAACACCACTTATGACTACCAAATAAAAGCCGTTGACGGCATAGATAACACAAGCCTGTCCAATGAAGTCAGCATCCTGGCAGATAACGAATCGCCAAGTGTAACTATCACCCAACCAACCGCTTCAACCGCCACAAATAACAATTCAATAACGGTAGAAGCCGATTTCGCAGACACATTTATTACCGACTGCCACGTAAAAGCCAACGGCACCTGGAGCAACATGGCCGGAGGAAGCCAGGTTCAAGGAACCGCCACTTATACTTATTCCGAATTACCAGACACAAAATATGATTTTACCGTGGAATGTTGGGATGAAGCCGGCAATTATATAACCGATACCACCACTCAAATAACCGTAGACACCATTAATCCGACCACGTTTATGGAAATCAATAATGCTGATGATACTACCACCAATACCTCTGTTACACTTACCATCAGATACTCGGATGACCGGTCCGGAGTAGACCAATGTCGATATAAAAATGAAAGCGGTGGAACCTGGAGTAATTGGGAAAGTTGCGTGGCAACAAAAGCCTGGACACTCGATAGCAACCTGGGAACAAAAACCATATATTATGAAGTAAAAGACAACGCCGGAAATACGACTGAAACATCCGACACCATCCTCCTCCGAGCGGAAGAACCTCCTGTTGCCGATAATGCCACCATTACCGGAATTAAACTGGAAGAAGAAATAATCACTGGAAGTTATAGTTACTCGGATCTTGATGGAGACACGGAAGGAAGCTCTAGTTACAAATGGCTGGTAGCCAACACATCTGAAGGGACTTATACCGAAATAAGCGGCGCAACAAATACTAATTATGCACTCACCACTGCCGAAACCGGAAAATACATAAAATTCGAAGTAACTCCGATCTCAGCTACCGGCAACCCAAATACCGGCCTTGCCGCTCAGAGCAACGTGCTCGGCCCGATACTGGGACTAGCCTCCCTAGAAGACCACAGCGCCAGCGGTGAAACAGAAATAGAACTGGATACCTCTACCAGCGGAAGCGCTCAACTTTCAGTCGATACAGCCATCGTTGTCCTGGATACAGACCAAAAACTGGAATTCGAAGCCGCACTGGAAATAACAGACGCCTCAACCACAGAAGTAGGAGGCACTACCATAGAGGAAGCTCTGGAAGCCGTTACCGGTTCTTCATCGGCAAACGTAGAATCCGTTGTTTTGGAATCTGGACTGGAAGGAGAAGATATCGTTCTTGTTTCCACAGACAATCTTCAAGTACAAATTCCGGACGGAACTAACGTCTTTGCCCCTCCGAACTGGGACGGAACCATAGCCCCCCCGAAAAACGTTACCACCTCCGTCACCCCTCCAACCGACGGAGCTGTAGAAGGCGCCGTATCCATAGGAACCCCGGGGATAATCCTGATACTGGATAAGCCGGCAAAAGTAGTGATTCCTTCCTCCGCCGGAAAACCCTATTACAGCGTAGACGGAACCAACTGGATTGAAATCACATCGGAATGTAACGATGTGAACGGTACAGGTTTAAATTTCCCGGAAGAATGTTACTTTATAACCGGTGAAAATACTGTCGTCTGGACATACCACTTCACTGATTTCGGAGACCTGACCGACACCACCCCTCCAACCATCGATTCCGGAACTCTTGCCCAAGACAATAGCTATATGGACGTATTTTTAAACGAAGAAATATACAAAACCCCGGAAGGCACAGGGGGACTCAGCATCACAGATTTCAACCTTACTTTTACCCAAAACGGAGGAACCGTTACAAGCATGAGCATTAATGACGTAACAAAAACAGACAACGATCCTCTCTCAGGCGGAGAAACAACCGTAAGGGTCCATCTATTATTTACAGGAATCCCAACCGGAGGAGAAACTGTTTCAATTTCCCCGGCAGACGGAAACAGCATATTTGATGCTGCCGGCAACCCAGCCGCCAATACCGAAACAACCGGAAATATAGATATGCACACCGCTCCTACAGCTTCCAATCTTTCTGTTTCCGGCACCACTTCCATAGGAGAAACCCTCACCGGAAACTATACCTATTCGGACGTTGAAGGAGATGAAGAAACCTCCAGTATTTTCAAATGGTACCGTTCCAATACTATAGATGGAACATATGTGGAAATAAGCGACGCCAATAACCAAACATACATTCTCACCAACGGCGATCAAGAAAAATATATTAAATTCCAAGTTACCCCAATCACTAATGCTGAACCAACAACCGGCATACCTTCCCTAAGCTCCGCCGCAGGCCCTGTCACAGGATCTGCTCCTACAGCATCTAATGCCGCCATCTCCGGAACACTAGTCGCCAGCCAAATACTCACCGGAACCTACAGATACTCAGATAATGAAGGAGATATTGAGGGGAACAGCACTTACAAATGGTCAATTTCAGATACATTTGAGGGAACGTACACGGAAATAGCCGGAGCAACCGGAAAACTTAATACCATTTCCGTATCAGACATAGACAAATATATCAAATTTGAAATAACCCCAGTATCCTCCACCGGTTCTCCCGATACCGGGACGGCCGTATTAAGCCCGGCTTCCGGTCCCATTGTAAGCGATGCTCCCGTAGCCGGAAACGTTTCTATTACCGGAATTACAACCATAGGAGAAATACTGACAGGAAATTATACTTACTCAAACCCTCTAAACAATACGGAAAGCAACTCCCAATACAGATGGCTAAGATCTGATACCATAGACGGAACATACTCCCCTATCAGCGGAGCTTCGGAGCAAACCTATGCTCTCACAATAGCTGATGAAAATAAATATCTCAAATTTGAAATAACACCAGCCACAGGCAGTGGTTTAACTCCAGTGGGAACCACTCAATTAAGCCTTCCGGTCGGTCCGATTTTAGGCCTTGTTTCCATAATAGATTACAGTGCAGTACAATTACTACAAATCACGCTTGATACCTCCGTCAGCGGAATAGCTTCGTTGCCGATAGGAAAAATCAATCTTATTCTCGCCCCCGATCAAAAACTCGAATTTGCCGCCGGGCTAGTAACGAATGATCCTGCCACAACAAACATAAGCGGCACCACCATAAAATCCGCTATCGAAACCGTTACAGGAGAAAGTTTTACCGATAACAATGTCGACTCCGTACTCCTTAATTCCGGAGTCAGCGGAAAAGCCATTACCCTTGCGTCTGAAGAACTTCAAATATTAATTCCCGATAACACCACCCTGTACGCTCCTCCCTCATGGAACGGAACCATAGAACCTCCAATAGATATATCAACTGGCTCAACCATAGCTGTTTCGGTTGGAGTTCCCGACCTCCCACTGATTCTCGATAATCCTGTCAAATTAATCATCCCGACCAATACAGGAATTCCAAGTTACCGGATTGGCGAAAATGGCATTTGGGTTGCCATTACCAATGAATGTACCAATGCTGACGGAAACGGAGTTTCTTTCCCGGAAGAATGTTATTTCCGAAGCGGAGAAAATACCATCATCTGGACATACCATCTCACACAATACGGATGTACAAATACCGTTGATATAGGGCTCAGATATTCCAACGGCACCACTACAACCATAGTCGCCATAGAATCAGCCGACGTCACCACCTCCCCTCTTCGAATAAATAGAAACGGAACAGTATACGGAATCATACTGGTAGATCTCCACCACCCAAACGCCTCCCCGATACGGATAGAAACTCCGGGAGGGATTGTGAAAGCGTTGATGAAAGCGTTTCCGAGCAGAGAGTAAACAATTTCTAAACCCCTTTGATAATTCCCCCCCGATAAATAATCCCCCCGTGAATTCCTTCGAAACCCGCCTTCGATTTCTAAAAGGATTCTTCATCCTTATTTTCACCATTTTCACAATTCGACTTCTCGACCTCCAGGTTTTCCAATACGAAGACTTCTACGCAGAAGCCAAAGCCCAACACGAAAAAAGATCTATCCTCCCTGCCCGGCGCGGAAAAGTACTGGTCCGTAAAAACCGACTCACAGACGAAGTCACTCCCGTAGCAACAAACAATACCCTAAAAATGTTGTTTGTTGATCCGTTTATCCTTGCCTACCCAAGACATAATCCAAAATTGCCTTTGGAGAGCCAGAAAAAAGGAAACCCGACATTAGCCGCCAAACTCCTTGCCCCACTATTAATCCATGCCCATTGCGAAAAAATTGAAGGATGCGACATCGAAACGGACGAATCAAAATGGACAAAAACAGAAAAAAAATCAATAACGGCTTTTTCACTGGAGCTATCAAAAATTTTCTCTGAAATAGAACGAAAAAGAGTAATTATCGCCACGGATGTTACTCCGGAAAGGACTGCCGAAATCGTTAATTTGTATCTCCCGGGAATCCAAACAGAAGGAGATAAGATTATCGCCGACCCAACCCATATCCTGTCCACAGAAGCTACCGCCGAAAAACTTTCTCCCCTGCTCTCTGTTCCAAAAAAAGATTTACAAAAATGGATAAGCCGCCGCCCGAAACGCTACATTGAAATAACCCATAAAATCATCCCCAAAGTTTCCCAAAAAATCCTGGAATTAAAAAAAGCCCCGGAATACAGAGATATTCTCTACGGCATTCAACTGCAGGATGAACATTGGCGGTATTACCCGGAAAAAACTTTTGGAGCCCAAATAATAGGTTTCGTCGATTCAACAGGAAAAGGGCAATACGGTATTGAAGGTAGATTTGATCATCTGCTCAAAGAAAAAGAAGGCTACATCTTTGGAGCAACGACCACCAGCGGCCGAAGGGTCATGAGTAAAAATATCGGAATTTCCCAAGCACAAGACGGTGCCGATATTGTCCTGACTATCGACAGGGTAATCCAAGACGGCGTTGAAAAAATACTGGAAGAAGACCTCAAAAAATGGAAAGCGGATTTTGGCCAGGTTATCGTAATAGAACCACAAAGCGGAAAAATCCTTGCCATGGCGAATGCTCCAACATTCGATATTAACGAATTCGGAAAAGTTTTTTTGCAATATGAAATTCCACCGGAACAAGCCGAAATCGATCGAGAAGACGAAAACTTCAATCAACGCATTCCTACCATTAAAAATGAAAGAGATTACTACAGATACTTCAATATCTGGGGACCAGAAGTTTTCAGAAACAAAATCATATCCGATATCTACGAACCGGGATCCGTAATGAAAGCCTTCACTATGGCCGCCGCGCTCAATGCCGACGAAGTGATACCTCAAACCACTTATAACGATGACGGCCCAGTAGAAGTAGATGAATTCAAAATCCGAAACTCAGACGACATATATGAAGGTAAAACCACTATGATCGAAGTAATTAATCGGTCATTAAACACCGGGATTGCTTTTCTAACAAGAAAGATGGGACGAAAAGTCCTCTACGATTATTTTCAAAACTTCGGCTTTGGACAATACACCGATATTGAACTCGAAGGCGAAACAACCGGAAAAATAAAACCCTGGAATGATTGGGCGGAATCAGAGTTGATCACCTATGGATTCGGCCAGGGAATAACCGCCACTCCATTACAAATGGGGCTTGCCTTTTCCGCCTTAGCAAACGGAGGATATCTGATGAAACCGATAATAGTAGAAGAAATCCGATATTCCGATAAAAAAGTAGAAAAGTTTTTACCCGAAAAAATCCGCCGGATAATCTCCGACAAGACCTATCAAACCATAAAATCAATGCTTCTTAATTCCGTAGACAACGGAATGGCCCGAGGCGCCCGGATATTCGGATACACAATAATGGGAAAAACCGGAACTTCCCAAACCTATAAAGGAGGAAAAGCCCTGGAAGGAGAAGGAACCACCATCACCAGCTTCGCCGGATTCGGCCCATTAAAAGAGCCAAAATTTGTAATCTTAGTGAAATTCGACTACCCGAAAACCTCCCAATGGGGATCAGAAACCGCCGCAAGAACTTTCCAGCATGTAGCCGATTTTATATTTTCGTATCTAGCAATACCGCCGGATAAGTAGACAGACATTAGTTGTTAGTTTTTTAATTTAGTGTTGGAATTCAAAATAACCCTCCCCCCGATCTCACCGAGGGGAAGGCATTCTCAATCATCACATCAACTCACGAAACTTTCGAAAGCTCCTTCACCTCAGCCTCCATGGCCATGATGTTGAGCTTGTTCACCAGTGCCTCCGCATACATCCGCGCCACTGCCTCTGCATGTTTCCCATGATTTTTCGGCAGGAAAAACGCAATACGAACCGTTGAAAGTGTCGATTCCGGCTCGGTTCTGAGCGGATGGAGAAAAAGCCGTCCATCTACATCGAACTGCTGAATGATAGAACGTTTCCTCTCCGGAACAGCCCCCTGCTTTCCAACCCTCGCAAGCAGGTTCATATTATGAGCCAATTCTGCCACAACTTTGATTCCGTAGACCGGAAGCTCGGCCAATAAAATCGGCCTCCCTCGAGTCATCACAGCCTTAACCAGGCGCTCCCGCAGGGCTCCCGGCGAAAACTGCATTACCCCCGTCATCGTCGAAAGAGCCAGAGCGAGATGAGAAAAATCACACCACTTCATTTCCTGCTTGGACGAATCATCGACTTGAGCAGGAAGCGGATGGTCAATTTCGATATGATCCACCGGATGATCCCATCCCATCATTTCCATGTAGCTTTTGAGACCTTTCTCGTGAGGATTCACCTTTCTATCCTCAAACCGTACCCTCACCGGCACGATTATGTCGCCGGAACGATACGAGGCGGGAATGAAAGGCGATTTCACCAGGATAATAACCGGCGCAAACCGCAGTTCGATTCGCACCTCCTCGCCCTCTTTCGCATTGATGAAGGATATCAGTTGATTCCAGATGATTCTTTTCGCCTCAAAAGCTTCCGATTGATGAAGAGCGCGAGTGGTAGAAGGAAGTTCACAAGGATAACCAAGATCCAAAACCCTAGCTTCATACCACCCCTCGAACTTGAAGATTGCATCCAATCGGATGCCGGCATGGTCTCTCATATTAATCTCATGCCCCCCTACCTCACGAACTCCAACTTCATCATCCATGAACCGCAGTTGATCCAATGGGACATCAATAACGACGGAGGGATCTCCGGGTTTTGAATCCCATTTCCTGTCCTGCCGAAACACATAACACTTGTTTTTCATGGCTCTATCCTTTCACCTCCTGAGAGATAAATAGCCGGTTTTTTAGGCCAGCCCTGACTGCCGGAGCAGTAGGAGGAGAAGACCCATGTCTTCCCCCCAATTCAACGACAAAAGATTACCGCCAAATTGGGAGGAAGAATAGATGTGATATTGAGACAACCTTTGAACTCATTCATTTCATTGAAATAATAAATCCAAAGGTATCCCAATATTGTAATGTAAAAGAACAAAACAAAATTCAAAAATTTAAATAGCACGAAAAACAAGAAAAGTCAAATCGAAGTCAAGCGAATGATCTTCGTAAATGTCATTTCCATACAACCTCCCCCTTCTCAACCCTCAACTCCATCCCCCCCACCTCCTTCTTCGAATTCCCCTTCGGCTCCCCCCTCAACCACTTCAAACAATCCGCCACCTCAGAAAAACTCGGCGTTTTTTTCGCAATTTTCCGCAAAAACTCCTGCTGCAAAAACGAAGGTAGCTTTAAAAATTTATCAAGCGGGAAATGTTTATTATCCAGATACTTTCCATACCCTCTTTTCAGCTCCTCATTCACAAACTTCACCAACTCCCCGAAAACAACAGATTCCCGCACAAAAACCGCCTCAAGATTTGGCGTAATCTTCCTTAATTCCGGCAAAACATTCTTTCTTATCAAATTGCGCTGGAACTTCACATCATCATTCGTTTCATCCTCCACAAAATCCAGGCCATTGCTGGAAGCATACACCTCTATTTCAATCTTCGGCACATCCCAAAAAGGTTTCGTCGAAACATAAAAAGGTGAAAGTCCCAACATCCCCGCCCCCTTCGTCAATCGAAAAATCATCGTCTCCGCCAAATCCGTCGCATGATGGGCCGTCAAAATTCTTACGGCAGAGAAATCATCTTTCGCCTTCTCCGCCACCTTCCGCCGCGCTTCCCTCCAATAAGCCTCTTTATTTTTCTCGGGAATCTTATTTACTTTCGCCCCATAAAATTTAATCTTCTTCTTTGAACACAAATCTTGAACAAACTTCAAGTCATTACCAGATTTTTCCCTTACGCAGTGGTCCAAATGAAAGACCGCTAAATCATCTTGATCAATTATTTTACTCGCAATTTTCAACAAAACCCGCGAGTCAACACCTCCCGAAACGCCCAGTAAAATTTTTTTACCAGCCAAGTTCTCCTGCTTGAGAAAATCCGAAAACTTTTTTTCTAAATCCACCTTTTATAATGATTAATGAGTAATGATTAATGAGTAATGAGTAATGATTTATATAATTCATGCAGGAGCAATTTTGTAAATTGCTTCGAAACGTTTGGAAGCAGCTAAATCTATGAGACAGTTATCTATAAACTATTAGTAATTCTGACTAACAGCCTGATAACTTCACAATTTAATCTTACTTCACAACACTGTGGATCAATTTACAAAATTGATCCTGCAAAATATTATTCATTATTTTTATCCGTACTTCCAAACCCCCCTCTCGATCCCTCCCCCACTTCCCCAATCTCATCAAACATCGCCTTCGCCATCTTCACAAAAAGCCCCTGGGCAATTCGCTCACCACGATCTACTACCACCGATTCCCGGGAAAAATTATACACCTGAATCATAATCTCATCCTCCTCCCCGCAATAATCATGGTCAATCAACCCCACAGAATGCGGAAACATGAGAGATTTTTTTCGTGGTGTGGAGCTACGCGGAAGAATCAACAAAGCATGATCCACCGGACACTTCACAATCACATTCCCCGGAATCATCCCGAAATTTAGCGGCATAATTTCAATCGTTTCCCGAGCCAAAAAATCAAAAGCAAAACTCCCCTCCGTTTCGTATTTTGGGAGAGATAAGGTTCTATCAATACGGAAGATTTCTACATTCATTGCAAAATTAAGTTTACATACATTTTTTTATTATCAAAATTCTTACTTTGACAGGGATGTAAAAATATGTAAAATAAAATCAATATTGTTCTTTTACATCTCAAGTTTTGTAATGGAGAGCTCTTTGCCTTTGCGTAATGTACACTCTAGGTACATTTACGAAAGCAAAATCCCTCTCCGTTGCATGTTGTTCAACAACCACCCAACACAATCACAGAAAAGGAATATAACATGAAACACGCAGCAAAATTTCTCATTCTGGTCATCCTGACGGAAATCCTCTCTGGATGCACTCGCCCTCCACCTTTCTCTCTTATTTCTCCAATTCACGACAAACGACATTGGAAATGCAAAATCATCCACGATGTGGATGTCAAAGCCCTCAAGGCAAAGGAAAAAAGAGCAACGATACCACACGCATCTGCCACAAAATCTTTTCATCGTGTAGATCTTACCCCTTTTGGGGTTTTGAAACAAAAAATACATAAATGTAAACACGATGGGTGCAATTGGGATTGGATCCCACGAAAGAAAAAAGCAAGCAAACTTGGACTAGTCGAAGTTTTTCGTATAGATATCATCAAGGTGGCTAGAATCGGAACAGAGGTATGCTCCAGAGGAAGTGAACAAAAAATTTCTCCCGCTTGGGGATCCTGGGGAGATGACGGATGGGAGAAAGTTCTGATCCATGAAACACAGATCTACAAATCAAATCCCGATGATCCCTATAATACATTCTGGATAGATGTTGAATGGGCGCTTAAAGACAAAATCAACAAAATGGTTGATAAAGCCGGCCGCCGAATCTGGAAGTACAGGGAAGTAAACTCCAAATTCTTGCACCTCGAAACGAAAGAAGGTCTGCCAGTTGCCATGGTAGAGTACGGTCTTGATTACAGAACAGGGAATGAATATCTTTTGGTGTCTTACAATGGATATCTCTATGAGATCCAAGGGAATAATTCATCCCGTATGTTTGCCGATACACATCTCATCAAAGCCATCGCGAAGACCATTGGTTTCCGTGAGTTCGTCATCCTGACTCCGGGACAAAACATAACTGATTTCGCCACTCTGGTGATCAGAAAAGATCCACAAATCACATTCAAAGGGGCTCTCGGAGGGAGCGTTCATCGGTTCAACGTCAAATAACGACAACACTCGCAACGTTAGAATACACCCTAAGAGGCGTCGGCCACCATCCGCCGCCTCTCTTTTCAAAAATCTTTTGTTTTGCTAAAAATCAACTACAATATTTGCGATGAACTTCATAGAATTCCTCTCTCCTCTCCTCCGTCGGAAAAAAACATACTTGGGACTTGTTCTTCTTTTTTCAATTTCATTTTTCGGACTCTTCCAACTCATTCCCCCCATTCATAAAACAACCGTGTATTTTCCCGTAAAACCACTGGAGGTTTCTGAAACTTCATCAGCCTTTTCATTAGATCCAGCAGAAAGCACATCTAAAATTACAGAAATGATCGCCGGCTGGGCAAAAAATCCCGGATTCAGACAAGAAATCCTGGATACAGCCAAAATATATATCCCACATTTAAAACGAAAATTATCCGCCAGAAAACAAAACCGGATGAATGTTTTCTGGACCATAAAGCTCTACGGAACAGAAATAAAACATTCGGAAAAAATTACCCAAGCCCTCCTTTCTACTTTTGAAAAAAACTTCGAAGAATTCAACAATCAAAGAGCAATTAAATACGGCACCGGAACCCCGTCCGTCTTTCATGAAACCACCAATATCCCATTCTCCTGGCTAATCGCCGCCTCCATATTTTTTGGATTACTTTTTTCATTTTTAGGAATATACTTTTCGGAAGCATTCGGAAAGAAAGTTTCTTTTGTGTCACAGGTATCAAAAATTTTCCCAAAGGCCCCTACTCTAAAAATATCAGCCTATCCAGAATCTCTGGATAGCAAATTACTAGAACAATTCATCCTAACTTTTCCTTCCGCCTCCCTAATTGGTACATTTCCGACAGCTGAAACTCATTTTCCTCTTTCCGACGATATCATTGAACAAGGAATCACTCCCATATTGCTCGTAAAACTCGGCGAAACATCCACATATGAATTAGAAAACATGAAGGCCATTCATGGAAAGAAAGTGGGAATTGTGATTTTTGAAAAATAAAATGACTCTAAATTATAAATCAGCCGGAGTAAATATCGAAGAAGGCGATAAGGCCTCTAAAATCGCTTATAATTATGCAAAATCAACATTTTCAAGTCGAAAAGGACTAATCGGTGAACCTATCATCGGCGAAGGCGGTTTTTCCGGCCTTGTGAATATGGGCGATTTTTGCCTTACCCAATGCTGTGACACCGTAGGGACTAAAATCACCATCGCCGAAAAAACACAAAACTTTTCCGGTCTTGGTGACGACCTTTTAGCCATGGTTGCTGATGACGCTATCTGTTCGGGAGCGGAAGTAATTGCTATGACCAACACTTTTGAAACGAATAAAGTTAAAGCCAAAGAGATTGAAGCCATGATGAAGTCACTCGCCAAAGCCTGCAAAGAACAAAAGATTGTTATCTCCGGAGGAGAAGTAGCCGAAGTCGGAAGCATGTCCAAAGGAACCGGCTGGGGAGCGGACGCAGTGGGGATACTAAAAAAAGATAAATTCATAACCGGAAAAAATATAAAAACCGGACAAAAAATCATAGGACTCAAAGATCAAGTTTTGAGATCAAACGGCATATCCCTCGCCCGAAAAATATGTGAAGTGAATTTCGGTTCAAACTGGCATAAGATTCAATGGAGTGAAAATTCTGAAAAATCTTGGGGAGAAATGCTTCTCACCCCATCAAAAATATTTCATCGGCTACTACTAGATACTGTACTCGGAGATTTCAAGTCCCCCAGAAAATTCGATATTACCGGAATAGTTCATATCACCGGAGGCGGAATTCCCGGAAACCTCCCAAGAATATTTCCGAAAAACAAAAAACTAGGAGCCAAACTCGATAACTTACACGAACCACACGATGCAATAAAAGACCTGCGAACGCTCGGTAACATAGAAGAATCAGAATGCTACCGCACATGGCATTGCGGAACAGCCATGATGCTAATATGTAACGAAGACATCGCCCCAAAAGTTTGTAATACCATAAACAAAGCCGATAAAAAAGTAGAAGCAAAAATAGTAGGAGAAATTACAGAATCAAAAAAAATAGAACTAATTTCAAAATTTTCCGGAAAATCTATTGATTTTCCCCTATAAATTCATAATTCTTAACCTATAATTCTTAATTCATAATTGATTATGATTTTCCACTTCCAAACGAACTCCATAACCTTCTCTGAAGACGACGAAGCTTATTTCCGACAAAAATTCGAACATCTCGCAACATTCCTCGGTTCAGAAGCCGGAGAAGACGAAGACAGCATAGATACCCGCATTAAATTAGATAAAAACAGACACCATACCGGTGAACGATTTGAAGCTTCCTCAACAATCATCAGCCCACACCACGGAAAATTTCACGCAGAAGTCAACGCAGAAAACATCAAAAAATGCGCCGATGAACTTTATGAAAAACTAAGTACTCAGATGAAAAAGTTTCATGGGAAACACAATCAACAGTGAACAGTCAACAGTCAACAATAACTTACCATTTGTTCCCTACTGTTTCTCTATTATTAATTGTTTATTGTCCTCACCCTCTCTGCCCCTGAAAATTCAAAACCAAAACCCCCGATATAACCAAAAACAAAACAAGGATCATCTCCGTCCTCGGCCCTGACCCCGCCAAACCGCAAGCAAGATCAACCGAAGTAGTGTTACCGTGAGCTAATGCTTCGAGTATTTTTATTTCTCCGCAATCTTTCTTTACCCGCGTAAAAAAAGTAAAGCTCCTTTCATAAGGCGCTACTTGTGAAAAAGCAGGAAAAACCAACTCTCCCCCTGAAACCTCACCCAACCCGGTATCAATCATATCCGTTGCTTCCAAAATCCGAGAAACATCCACCACCGGCATAATATTATCAGCACTTTGGCTTGAAGAACGAAACAATAACTCATAACGAAGCACATCCCCCGGACGCCCCCCTACAATTTCAGCATCCCTATTTGCCTGTGAAACATTAACCACCGAAAACTCCGTTTCATCTTGCGCAAAAACATTCATCACAAAACTACCAAATAAACAAAATACCAGAGAACCTTTTAGGACTTTTTTCATTAATTTTTTATTTTTGTATAAAACTTGTACTCATCCTCTCAAAAAAATTTGTTCTTGTCAAAAAAATTTGTTCAATAAAATTAAAACATCATGAAGAAATCATCAATTTTCTGAGTTTTTTTAAGCATATCTTAATTTCCTTGAGTTTAAAATAACTTCCGAAACTTATTTAGTGTTTTTTTAGCAATACCAAGTTGACAAAAAATCTTAAAACATTAAATTATCTCATGCACATCAGACAAATTTTATTCCTTTTATTTCTCCTAACGAGAAATATCTACAAAAACAGGGTGACTACAAACCTGTCTAGTAGATATTCTCGAAAAGGAAAATCTGGCTGGTGTGCAACAGATAGTAGTCACCCTGTTTTTTGGTAATGAAAAACTTCATTACAAGAGAAATGTAACAATCCCTACATGAAGCCAGGATTAAAAAAATAATCTCTTTAACAAATGATTTAATACATAAACAGTTCCTTCCAGGTACATGAAAAACTCAAGAAAGATACATTCCCCAAAATTCAAGAGCAAAATAGCTTTGGAGGCTTTATCACACCTAAAAACAATTGCTACACTAGCCTCAAAATACGAACTTCATCCAACTCAAATAACCAAGTGGAAGAGACATCTGGAAAAAAGAGCAGAAGATTTATTTGAAGGAGAAAGGATGATAAAAAAACAAAAGAAAGAATATGAAAAACAAATAGACAGATTTCAACAACAAATAAGGAAGCAGGAAGCGGAAACAAACTGGCTCAAAAAAAAGTTAGATTTATCTCCCGGAAAAAAAATAAAACTAATAGATCCAAATCATTCAAATATTTCAATCAAACGCCAGTCAGAGCTTTTAAACATTGGCCGCTCAACGATTTATTACAAAACAAAATAATTCCTGCCTTAAAAAAAGTAAAAAAATGTCTAGACAAATATGTCTAGTTGTGATATAAGAAGAGCGTTTCCATCAAAATATGAAATATATGATGGAGCCGCTCTTTGACATTTCGGCTGTATGAATCGATTCGAAGTATTTTGCTTTACTGATTAAAGCCAAATTTTTCGGATCGCAAACCGTTACAAACAGAACTGAGAGGACACAAAGATGACCACCGAACAGGAAGTAAAAATCCGTTACAAATGGATTGCCGTAATGATCGCAATCTACAGTATTTCATTAATACTGAACTCTCTGGAAATTAATTTCGGTTACACAGAGCTTTTCAACACCCACCACACCATCATCCATGGCCTCAAAATCCTCGTCTACAGCATTCCTTTTGCAGGACTTGTCTTGGATTATGTGAGGACACACAATGCCTTACAACAAAATGAGCAGTTTCTCCTGAAAGCTAAAACGAAGGCTGAAAATATAGCTAACAACCTGGCTAAGGAAGTAAAGGTTCGCAAAACATTCGAAGCAATACTCAGGGAACGAGGTGAAAAGTTGGGATTAGCAAAAAAAGCGGCCGATAAAGCAAATCAAACCAAAAGCTTCTTTTTGGCCAACATGAGCCATGAGATCAGGACTCCGATGAACGCTATCATCGGAATGACCGCTCTAACTTTGAATGAACCTTTAGAGCCAAATCAAAGAGAACGTATGGCAATCGTCCTGAAGTCGGCAAAATCCTTGCTCTATCTTCTGAACGAGATCCTGGATCTTACCAAAGTGGAAAGCGGCAAGGTAACACTGGTAAAAGGAGCTTTCGACCTTCGGGAATTACTAAAGGAAGTTGTCCAGCTCTTTAGCATTACGGCAAAAGAGAAAGGGATTGAGTTGGTGGCCAACACGGCTCCAAACTTACCGGACTTTTTCACAGGGGATAGATATCGGCTAAGGCAAATACTCTTTAACCTGGTGAACAATGCTATCAAGTTTACTGAAACGGGAAAAGTAACAATAAGTGTAGAGCCGGATTCTGAACAAGAGGGCTTCCTACGTTTTGCCGTCATAGATACCGGGCCGGGAATCCCCCGGCACAAGCAAAAAGTAATCCTAGAACCCTTTACCCAGGCTGATGCCAATACAACCAGAAAATATGGCGGAACCGGACTTGGAACAGCCATTGCCAGGAGCTTCGTAAAGTTAATGGAAGGCAGGATATGGCTCGAAAGCGCGGAAGGGAAAGGAACGACTTTTTACTTTACCACGCACCTTCCGGAGACAAAGAAAGTTGCATCCCGTCAAAAAGAAGAGGAGAAAGTACTCGAAGACACAGCGCTTGAGAACAAAGATTCCACGGATGAAGTTACGATAGACGATGTAGACACCTTTCGCCTTACAGAACCACTCCGTGAAATTCACCAAGCTCTAAAGCAAGGAAGGATCAGAACGGCAAGGAATGTCTTTCCTACACTGGAACAATGCCTGCACGGATTCGCGCAGCAGGAAATCGGGTCATTGCAAAATTATGTACAAGAGCATGACCGCGAAAATGCGCTACAAGCCTTGAAGGCAATCGCTGAAAAATGCGACATTTCTCTAGTTTTAACATCACACAAGTAAAGAGGAGTATGAAGATGGAACAGCCCTGCACAATACTCATAGTAGACGATGTACCCGCCAACATTGACACACTTACAGACATGCTGGAAAGCGGCGGATACAACGAACCCATATCCGCGACAAACGGAAATGAAGCATTGGAGCTTATTAAAAAAAACCAGGTTGATCTGATCCTTCTTGATGTGATGATGCCGGAAATGGACGGGTTTGAAGTGTGCCGAAGAATAAAGAGCAATCCCAAAACCAGCGAAATCCCGGTGCTCTTCGTAACCGCCAAAGATCAGGCCGAAGATCAGGCAAAGGGGTTTGATTTCGGCGGAGTGGACTACATCACAAAGCCGATTAGCACCCCCGTGGTTCTGGCCCGGGTAAAAACCCATCTCGCTCTTCGTTCGGCCTATCAAAAACTCGAAAAACAAAATGAAGCCTTGCGGAAAGCAGAGAGACTGCGAGAAGATATGGAGGCTCTTATCCGTCATGACTTGAAGTCACCGATCAACTCAATTCTCGGGACCATAGAGTTCCTTTTGCTCAGAGATTGCGCAGAGGACCAAAGAGAGTATCTGGAACTCATGCATGGGGGCTCCTTACGGCTTCTTGATATGGTTAATCTGTCTATGGATCTAATCAAAATGGAAAGAGGGGGGTATAATCCGAAACTTAAGAACATCGATCTGCTAACAATCATCCAGCAGATCATGAAAGGGCTTCAAGAGAAGATGAACATGGATTCTCTAAAAATCCTGATCAATGGCCGCGATGTTGAAGCAAAAAGTCGTTTCTTCGTTCGTGGAGAAGAAACGCTTTGCCATTCAACGCTGACCAATCTGATCAAAAATGCCGTAGAGGCATCTCCTGATGAACCGGTAACAATCTCATTGCGCGATAATGATGACACAATAGCCGTTATAGAAATCCACAATCATGGCGTAGTCCCTTCGGAAATCAGGGATCGATTCTTCGAAAAATACGTCACATCCGGAAAGATGGCCGGAACAGGCCTTGGGACTTATTCCGCCAAGTTGATGACTCATGCTCAAAAAGGGAGCATCCATCTGGAAACTTCGGATGAGAAAAAAACCACCACCGTAACCATCAAACTGCAAAAAGGTACCAAAAATGAAAACTCTGATCGTTGATGATGACATCAGTAATCGTGTAATTATAAAAAGTATTCTCAAGCATTATGGAGAATGCATCTTAGCAAAAAACGGGAAGGAAGCAGTTGATTTGTTTGAGCAAGCGCCCACCTCATTCGATCTGATCCTTCTTGATATCGTGATGCCAATCATGAATGGCCAGGACGCACTGGTCAAAATACGCATGATAGAGAGAAGATTCAGCGTACCAGTTCTAAATGAGGCATTCATCATCATGGTAAGCTCAATGGACGACCCACTGCACCTGATACTGACAAAAAGGTACGGAAGGTGCAATAGCTATATTGTAAAACCTCTCAACCCAAAAAATCTGCTCAATATGTTAAAAGAGAATGGATTGATTGAGCGTTGAAGAAACATCCATCTGAACATATCGGATACGGAAATAACAACCACCGTAACCGTCAAACTGCAGAAAGGTACAAACCATGAAAAGCCTGATCGTTGATGATGACCATGTAAACCGTAAGATAGGAAAGGATATTCTCCACCCTTATGGAGAATGCGTTTTGGCAAAAAACGGGAAAGAGGCAGTTGTCTTGTTTGAGCAAACACTCGCCTCCCACTCCGCCTTCAGCCTCATCCTTCTTGATATCGTGATGCCAATCATGAATGGCCAAGACACCCTGGTCAAAATGCGCATGATAGAGAGAAGATTCAGCGTACCAGTTCTAAATGAGGCATTCATCATCATGGTAAGCTCAATGGACGACCTCGGAAATATGGCAATGGCAACAAGGTTTGGAGGATGTAGCGACTACATTGTAAAACCGCTCAATCAGGAAAAACTGCTCGAGATGTTAAAAGAGCATGGGTTGATTGAGTAGGAAACATCTGATAAGTAACCGTCAAACTACAGAAAGGTACAGACCATGAAAACTCTAATCGTTGATGATGACCTTGTTAATCGTGTTATAGTAAGTGACATTCTCAAAACTCATGGAGAATGTCACTTACTATAACACGATTAAC
>CAYVJW010000016.1:0-21676 GCA_964451885.1 uncultured Candidatus Peribacteria bacterium
TCTCATATTCACGCCATATAAATTCCTAAAAAAGTCTCACAATATTACCCATTCGACCCATTCGACAAGCTCAGGGTTTACAACAAGCTCAGGGTCTTCGACAATATTCCTCGATTTTTTATAAATTTATCTGACGCAAATCTGTCTTCGACCCTGAGTTTTTACCGAAGGGAGCGAATCTACGTACTTTATTTTTTGCCAAAACCCTAAATCCTTAAGTTTACATTTTTTGGTTAGGGGCTTGGCAGAAAATAAGTTACCAAGTTTAATAAGATTTTTTTTCATGTACGAGGAGGGAAAGCTAAGTCATTGTAATATGGCGAAGTTTTTCTGATGAAGTACATGGAGAAAAAGATATTAAAATGGGTAACTTATTTTCTGCTAAGTACCTTAGGATCCGTTAAAAAAGTCCGAAACTATTGACTTTTCGCAAGAAATAAGTAAAAGATATATAAAAAGCTCTTTTACATCTTATTTTTTAGCAGACACTGATCTGTCCTCGAGACTCGAGTTCAGATGTCCTGTCTGCTAAAACAAAGCTTTTAGGGTAAATATCAATAATTTTGTTGGGTTTAAAAACCCAACCTTGAAACTCAACCAACATGAAAGGAACAAGACAATGAGTATTGGACTTTGGTGGTTCTGTAAGCAAGTCGAGAAAGCCGGAAGCATCGACCAGCTGATCGATCTTGCCGCGAAAATCAAAATTTGCAATGGCTGGGAACAAAAAATGACAGCATTGGCAAAACGGATAAAAAATCTTGCCGCCAGTGTGAATGATGTGGTCATTGTGAATAATCATGGGTTCGATTTTACCACGAGGCCAATTTTCCTGCGGGTTTACGCTGAACAGGAAGGGAGCGTATGCAGCCTGGAAGAAGGGGCTGCCCTCATGGGGGCTCTCGAATGTGGCGGGGAAGATGGACAGAAGGCAAAGGAAGCCATTATGGCCGCCACAAAACCTCACATGAAGGTTCCTGAAGGTTCTACCCTGGAACAGCTCGACGAAATGGCCAAACTCGTCCACGGCGGTTTTCCCGAAGCAGACCGGCTGGCTTTCGAGCAATCGGCAATCAACGCTGTACTCGCGAACCGGCCAACGCCTCAGCAAGTGGCAGACTTTGCCAAGAAAAGCATGCAAACGGTTTCCGGCTACGATGGTCTGCTGGTGGCCTACGTCACCAGCAATGACATCTCTCACACTCTGAAAGGACTCGCCATCATTCGTGATGGAATTCGCAATGATCTCATGGGGCTCTTTCACGGGAAATCGAACAAAAAAGTGAAGGTAGCTCTGGCGGCCGCTATTCGGCCTATCTTCGTAGAGCACATCAGTCATGCGGCTGACCTTACTCTGGATCAGCTCAGAGATTTGGCCATGTTGGACAGCGCTTACGTAGGGGAAGAAGAAGGTTTAAGAGCGTTGGAAAATCATATCACCAACAACATCTTCCCCGAAAACGGGCAGCACAAGATCAATACCGCCAAAGAAGCCGCAGACTTTGCCAAGAATTTTTGCACGCCAACGGGTCGGCATCGCTTCATCATCTTCTACTGTGAGGGGCTCGTTGTTTCCACGCCGGAGGATGTCGACGTATTGAGGGAAGCCATCAAAGGCAATCTCCATTACGGTGGTCGGGCAAAACTGGCCCTTCTGGAGGCGGCCCGGAAGGAGGGAGTCAAGATTGACGTTGACACCTTCCTTGCGGATAGCAATGAGGCTTCCGCTACCGAAATCAAGCTGCATCGGAGGCTCCACTATTCAAGAGATACTGGATGATCCGGAAGGATCCGGATTGGATCCGAAGTACATCGAGGTGATGAAGAAGTTCGCCAAAGAAAAGCAAGAGCAAGAGGCCGTTGCCGCCTGACCTTGCCCCCCAGACAGGACAACCGCACGAGCAATCTGCGGAATCAGTGTGGTGGTTGTCCTGTAGCGAATAACCATCTCCTTTGACCGGAGCGGCAATCCAATTCATCGGATTGCCGCTTTTGATAGTTATAAAACTTGACATAAAGAAGCAATAGAAATAAAATAAATATTAGATTAAATTCAACGTTATTAATCTTCCCGGGAGGGATTTTAAAAATTAAAAAAACAAAAAGACTTATCATTCTGATAAGTTCTTTATATTTTATAAATATGCCAAGAAAAACTCAAGACAAAAGAATCGACCTCGAAGTCCCCCTCATTCCCGAATTTCTGGGAGTAGAAGAACTTTCTCCAGATCTCTGCGCGCGCATTGAAAGCAAATTAAACCCCGAAAACCAAACAACAGAAACGGTTGCTGACTTTCAAAACATAGTAAAAGCGCTTATTGATATCCACCGGAGAATGTATTTTGATCGGCGGAAATTCCAACGGAGATTCGAGGGGATGACAGTGGAGAACATTAAAAATGAATCATTAGTATGCAAGAATGTGCCAATTGATACGCTTCTTCCTGATGGAGAAACACTCACTGCCGCACAACTTGAATTTATCTCAACCGCCGTAAGAGATATTCTTTTAGCGCCTAAATTTCCGAAGACCTCAACCTCTAGAGAAGTATCAGCCCAAGTAAAAGCCTTTATGGAAAACACAGGTTTTTTTAATCGTGAGGTAAGGGAAGCTTCCGTGGTATGGGGAGGAGGATCTTTGCCTAAAGAGGAAATCGGGAGATGGACGGAATATACTTTTGCCAAAAGCGTAGGATACTGGGACGCGCTCCTAAGAAAACCGGAAATTATCACCGGATGCGGATCGGGAATGATGAAAGCTCCTTTTTCCGGAGCATCCGTTGCCTTTGAAAAACAACGCCTCTACGAACGAAAAAATTCTTTCGGTTTCTCGGAAAAAAAGATTCTGACCATCGAAACACCGAATTCATACATCACGAGGCTACTGATTTTTAAAAATATGATGCAGAGAATAGAAGGATTTATTCGAGCGGGGCACCGCTTGAGAGTCCATCCCGGAGGAGCCGGGACGCTTGAGGAAATTACAACATTTTTAGCCATGATAATGCATAAAGCCAATGATGGCCTCCACTATCCTTTCCATTTGGTAGAAAGAACAGGAGGGGAATGGGTAAAAACAATTCAGGAGTATCTCTGTACTTGTTTTGGAAATACTTTGGAGGATAAGTGTGAATTTTTTGTCGGGGAGCCGGAAGATTATGGAAGGATGCTTAATAAATTAAGTATCAAACCGGAAAGTTTATGGAACGATGATTTGTTCTTCCCCACGGAACTCCAAAAATCACCCGAAGTTAGTTTCGAGAGCATAGAATCTTTAGATTTTTCAACGGACCAGGACATGTTCCAACTTTTAATAAACATACAGCGGCTTTTCTCATCCCTTGTTCATCTTCTCGTAAAAGACCCCGCTCTTGCTAAATCCTGGGGAGACGAAAAACCCTTAATAAAAGGCACCCCGAAAATCGTCCGGGCAACGGATGATCTGATAAAATGGTTTACCGTAAACAACCGCATGTATATGCCGCCGGATCAAGTGGATAAATTGCCTTATAGAGTTGAATAAATTTTGTATCCAAGGTTAATCTTAAAAGAAGCTATTACTTACTCCCCATAGTACCGTGATTAGGCTCCAGGTGTAACCTGGAGCCAGTGAAAAAATAAGTGAAAGGCGGCCAATTCTCACGACTATTCTCGGAAATTATTGACACAACCTTATGTTGTATTTAGAAGATTTTTTGCATGATTTCATGTACAAAAGGAGGTAATACATATCCTCCTAACCAAACACCGGCAATGCCCATGATTGCCGGGAAGACAGGAGGCGCCGGGATTGGCAACTTGAGAAGGGCAAACACCAGCCCTAGCAGAATTCCAGCTAGAAGGGATTTTACACTGATTAGAGCGAGTTCCATCTTTGGTTAACTCCTGTTGTTGGAGGGTTATCAAAATAATAGAAAATCTTCGAATTTAAGAATGTGAAATTATCATAAAATGTCAAATAAAAGTTAGGAACTTGGCAGTATAGGGGGACTTTTCTTTCTTCCAATTACAATATAATTTCTTCCCCTAAAAATCTCCCCCCTCAAAACCTCAAATCCGGTATTCTCAAAAAGTTTTTTCAGTTCCTTATCAGAAACCCGGCGATAAACCCGAGGGTGCTTTTCATTTCCAAAAGGAATGATCCAGTTTTTAAACCTTCCTTTGAGAATATTCGGCCAGAAATGTTTTTGGGGTAATTTCCAGGTAGTAATAAAAAGTATCCCCCCCGGCTTTAAAACCCGGGCACATTCCGAAAGAAAAGCCTTCTGGTGTTTTTTATTCAGCAAATGATGAAAAGCCGCAATTGCCACCACCACCTCAAAATTATCATCCCCAAAAGGAAACTTTTCCGAAAAATCACCTCGAAAGAAGTGGTCGTGAGGGAGCTGATCACGGGCAATTTTTAACATCTTCTGAGAAACATCTAACCCAAAATAATTTCCTTCCGGTACAAGATCAGTAGATAAAAACTTCCGAAACCGTCCGTTTCCGCACCCAAGATCCAAGACACGATCCTTGGATTTGATATAAGGAAGGATAAGATCAAACTCCGGCCAGGAGTTACCGCGGGTGGCAGAGAATTCATGGGCAAAAGAATCATATTGGCAACTCATATTCTATAAATTCTATAAATAATGTTTTCTCAGCCATACTAAATTCCGTTCTGTCCGCTCCGCCAAATTCTCATCCATCTTCTTATACACCTTTTCGGAAACCAGATTCGCATCAAGAAATTTTTTGATCAACGTTTTTTCCAGCCGAAGGCACACGCGTTCGGCCATATGGATTTTTGCGCCCATCACTAAATGAGGAAACCGGCTTTCCAGTTTCTCCATCTTCTTTTCGGCATTGGCATGCCACTTTTCATAACGCCGGATAATCTTTTCCAAAACCTTTGAATTTCGAAGAAGGGGATGTTTTTCTTTCAAATCACGAAAACTGCGAATCAACTTCCAGCTTGAGATTCTTCTCCCTCGGTAATGCTGAAGTCGCTCAATAATCCGATGGTCCCGGTACTTGAGATATATTTTTTGCGGAATGCCAAAAAACGTTTCTTCTGAAAAAGGGCAGTGATGCGGGATTTCGGGAGCAATTTTTGGCTGCTCCTGCCTTTCATCCGGAAGGATGTCCCGATCAAGCCGTTCCGTTTGCCTTTCCATACTTTCCATCAGGACCATAAAACGTTTTTCGGAAAGCTCATGCTGGTCAAATAATTTTCTGTAGCTTTGCATTTCAGTTCCCAGAGCATGATATGTCAGGAATTTTTCAGTCTCTCTTATCCGTTTCTTGAGTGTTTTTTCAAAACCTTCCAGATCAAGAATCGTTTTTTCTTCAGCGGAAGAATAAATATTTTCTAGATGCTCAAAAACAGACTGAGTTATATATTTTTTATAAAGCAGGCTTTTTAACTGCTTTTTAATAGCCTCGTCGATTAATATTTGTACCTCATACTCCTGGATTCGCTCCGAAACAGTAAAATCCACCAGCTTCATTTTTTTTAGCAAAGTAGAAATAGTCGTTGCATTAAGAACAAAAGTTCCTACGATAACCCCGGCTGTCATAGCCTGCAATTGCTGGGCAAAAGCAAAATCCTCCGGAATTAAAAGTACCGCCGCCGCAGCCAGAGCCCCGCGAAGCCCTCCCCATGCTGTGATAGTTTGGTAAGGAAAAGAAATCTTATTTTCCTTACTTCTGAAAAAATTTGAAATAAAAAAGGTCACATAAACAGAAAATGGGCGAGCAAGAAGGATACAGACACCTGCTGCAACAAGCATTGATACCCAGTGTTCGGCAAAGTCGACCTGTCCCAGCTTCATTCCCAAAAGCAGGAAGATAAGAGAATTCGCGATAAACCCCATAAATTCCCAAACCTCTGTAAAAAGCATCTTCATTTTTGGCTCCAGTTTTCGCCGGCCAGCGTTTCCCATTATGATCCCGGCAGCCATGGTAGCAAGGATTCCAGAAACATGCAGTATGGCCTCCGAAAAAATAAAAGTCACATGTGCGAGAATCAAACTTAAAGTCAGTTGCACTCCTTTTGTCCCAGATTTAGCAATAGCATGGGAAAAAATCCACCCCAAAATGGTCCCCACTGCAATCCCCTCAAAAAGGGAAAGCAAAAAATGCCCGGACTGAGTCATGAGCATCTTGGGCGTAAGCGCAATAGCCCCCGTCACAACAACCGCTTTCAAAATAAACTGAAACAAAACCAAAGACGTCCCATCATTCAGTAAACTTTCCCCGTCTACAATAGTAGTGAGTTTTTTAGGCGCACGAAGCTCTTTGAATACAGCCAATACCGCTATTGGATCAGTAGCCGAAATAAACGCTGCAAAAAGAACACTCGCTCCCCAAGGTATTTCGATCAAAAAATGCAAAGAAGAAGAAATTATTGACACAGATAGAATAAGCCCCAAAGTAGCCAGCAAAGAAACTTCCCCAACTACTCCGCGAAACTGGCGGAAATTCAAATGATAAGCAGACTCAAAGATTAAAGTCGGAAGAAATACATAAAAAACGATTTCCGGAGAAAAAGAAAAATGCTCAAAAATAGTCTGTTCAAAGTTTTGGGTGATAAAAGAAAGTATGATTCCCCCAAAAAGAAGAGCCACTGTAAAAGAAATTCTAGTACGTTCGGCAATAGCATGGATAAGTGTCGCAAGTGTCAGGCAAGTAAAAACAGCAATAGCGCTGAGGAGGAAAACAGAGGGATCTTCCATGGGCAGTGAACAGTGAGCAACAAACAGTGGACAATAAACAGTGAACAGTTTAGAAATTCAAAGCATAATGTCCAATTTTCGTATCAACTCTTGTTTCTCTGTTCTAAATATCTCAAAAAAAAATAAGAATTTTAATAATTTGCTTTACTCCTTGTTTTGTATTTGTTAAATAAAAACAGTGTTTGATATTTATAGTGAAATACTATGGAAAATAATGAATTGTTTCTTGACTATGGAAATGTTGTGGAGAGGCTTCATGAAACCAACCTTGACCAAATAAATACGGAACGTATCAATATTTTCCCCGGCAGCTGTACGGAAGAAAAAATAAATTCTTCCGGTTTACAATCTAAACATATCGTTCAACATATTCCGCCCGAAGAGAAGAAAAAAATTGCCGAAATATTAAAAATTTTAAATGGTATTAAAACTCAGGGGGCTCAGGTAAAGAAAAAATCAAGGCAAAAAGCATGGGAAGAATTTAAACGTGCACTAGCAAAAAAAAATGAAGCAGGACTTCAAGGTAATCAGTATCATGAGTTTTCGAAAATAATATTCGATGCAAACCTCAAGGGGGTAATGAAAGCATTGGATATAGAACTTGCCGAACTAGAAGCTAATCTGCCGGATAAATCAGAAATAGATGCATCGATTATGGAAATGTTGGTAAGTCAAAATATGACAAGGGAAGAAAAATCATTTGGGCTTTTAAGAAAATTAAAATATCCGACAGAAATAGCCTTATTCCTGGCGGTAGCCATTACTGCGGCGATTGGAGTAAATGAGTGGGGGCAAAGATTTTTTGAAATAGGAGGGAGTGTACCAAATAAAGATATGCCATTGGAGCAATTAATGGCCTTGTCGGTCGGTGGGGGAGTGTTATCTGCCTCAGTATGGAATTTTAAGGAAAAAATATGGCGAGCGACAGCAGAAGCGGGAGGAGAGTGGAAAAAATTTTGGGAAGGTGTCCGAGAAAAACCAAAACAAATGGCAGCTGCCCTGATACTGGCAGGGACTTGCGCGGGCGCAGATATCACAGGCTATAACCGCTTTATGTCAGAAAGCTCAAAAAATGAGGCATTAATCCGACAAATAGAAATGATTAACCGGGAAGTAATGCAGATCATAGGGGAAACACAAGATGAGAATCCTCCGGAGCAAAATACATTTCGCGGACTTGATATGGCAATAGAAACTGGAGTAAAAAAGGATTTATCAGCGTTTGTGGAAATTCCGGAGAACGAAGAAAAAGGGAACCCCGAAAAAAATAGAAAAGGAGGAAAAGGCCCCAAGTACTGGGCAAAATATTTCATAGTTCATGGAGGGTATATTTCCGGGGAGAATGATATTGCTCATTCTTTTAAAGCCAATTGGCCGGCAAAGAGAAGGGATCAACAATTGCATGAATTAGATATTGACTTAACTGTTTCGATAGAACAAAAAGCAAGTAAAATTATTGATGAGTACAAGAATCAGAGTGAAAAAACAGAGGCAGAAATTAAAATGCATTTAAAAAAACTCAATGATTTGACTACTCAGCAGGAAAGTATTATTGGAGCAGTTAGGCAGTCGTTCTCTTCACAAGAGCAGGGAACATCACCAGAAGTTCAGGATATATTAGAAGTCATAAACAGGCAAAACCAGCATTATATTCAGGCAAGACAATCCCTTGAAAGGTTAGTAAATGAATATATTGAAATTTTGCATCAATTTGATATTCCTACCTCAAACATTCGTGAAAAATATAGGATCGAAGGGGTAAAAAGTCTGCCGAAAACAGGACTGAGCTCGGAAGGTTTGGAAAAACTTCTGGAAGAATCAGAAAGAAAGTGGGAAGCAGTACAACAAAAAATACCTGTATGGCTGTTAAGCGCGTTAATTATTTTGGCTGGTGGAACAGCATTATCATTCAGGAAAACAATGAAAAGCGGGAAAACTGATAAATTAAAGGCAAAATTTTTAATGGATTATTTAATAAGATGGGAAGATATATTTGTTCAAGTAGTTGCAGATTTTTTTAAAAGATCAGATTTTTCTCAAGTATTGTCGGGAATTAATATCCCTTCCGAAATTGCCGTTCGGAACGCTCTCTATAAAACCCTGGAGGCAATAAATCCGGAAGTAAAAAATATCGAAAATCGTTCATGGCGTGAAAAAATAGGATTTAAATGGGGTAAAAGTACGCGCGTTGCAGCTATTAAAGCAAATGACATACGAGCATCGGCAATCCACAAATTTATAAATGAAAAAGATAAATACTTTCCAGATTTTTTTGAATTGCTTTATCCCGGATTAAAGCTGAACAAACCGCAGAAGATTGAAAGTTTTATGATACTGGAAAAAGAAATCGCCGTTGGACAAAAATCTGTTTCGAGGGAATTTGAGCTGGAATTATCCGAGATTACAGAACCGGCATTTTCTCATATAGATTCTCCGGTATCTTTGCACACACGAAAAAATTGGCTGGATCAGATGGTGCACAGCAAACGTAAGGAGGAAAATCCAGAGGCTTTATTTATCAATTTTGTTGAAGATGAAAATGATGTAGATAATCAGTCGCCAGATATCGAGGAATCAGACTTGCAAGAAGATCAGAAAGAAGAAAAAAAACAGAAAGAAGAAAAACAAGAACAAGAAAAAAAACAGTGGAATCCGAAAGTGGCATTCGTACCGGAAAATGTTTTGTATACTGGTGAGAATTTAATATGGGCTCTCGAAGATTTTCCGAATGGAATTCATACGGACACTATTAACCTATACTCAAGCATCAGTTTGGCTACTATAGAATCCAAATTATTGGTTTATTTAGAACCATTAAAAACATATGAAGAATATATTTCACGATATGGTTTTATAAATTACATGCGGGTTATGGAAAAAAGTGATCCGGATGCTGTAAGAAAATTTAATGATTTAATACAGGAATTCAATAATAACTTAAATAGGATGAAGACGGAGAACAGGACTGATTTAATTAAAGAATATATCCAAAGATTTGATGATTTGGTTATAAGAAAAATCTAAGATGATGTGAAGCTGGGATGAAATTGTTCATGTTATTTTTTTACAACCCTTACTCATTATCATTTATCTTCTGACGCATTAAACTCTTTCCCCCCCGAAGCACCTTTCCCCACCTTCATCATAGCCCGGAGATTTCCCCCTACCTTCTCGATCAAATGCTCGCGGCCTTTTTTACGGTACTGCTCAAAATTCTTCCCCCCGGATTCCATTTCTCCAACAAACTCATCCGCGAATTTCCCGGACACAATATCACCCAGTATTTCTTTCATCCGAGCTTTTGTCCCCGCATCAATCACCCGTGGACCGGAAACATAATCCCCGTATTCCGCCGTATCGGAAATAGAATACCGCATAGCGGCCATTCCGCCTTCATACATGAGATCAACGATCAACTTCAACTCATGCAAACACTCAAAATAAGCCACCTCCGGCTGATACCCAGCCTCAACCAAAGTCTCAAACCCCGCTTGCACCAGAGCTGTTGTTCCTCCGCAAAGCACCGCCTGTTCTCCAAATAGATCGGTTTCTGTTTCTTCGGAAAAAGTCGTTTCCAATATACCGGCTCGTCCGGCTCCGATCAATTTCGCATATCCCAGAGCTAGATCCTGAGCCTCCCCGCTGGCATTTTGCTCCACGGCAAAAAGCGCAGGCACCCCAAACCCTTCCGTAAAAGTAGACCGTACCCGATGCCCTGGACCTTTTGGCGCCACCATCCAGACATCTATATTTTTAGATGGCTTTATTCGATCAAAACGAATATTAAACCCATGAGCAAAAACAAGGCTGTCCCCGTCCGATAAATGCGGCGCAACAGAGTTTTCATAAATCTTTTTCTGCGCTGTATCAGGAAGAAGCATCACGATTACATCTCCCCATGCAGCAGCCTTCGATGTCTCCAGTACTTTTAACCCCGCAGACTCAGCCTTCGCCCAAGTTTTAGAACCTTCTCGAAGCCCCACACAAACCTTCACCCCACAGTCCTGTAGATTAAGCGCATGTGCATGTCCCTGCGAACCGCACCCAAGGATAGCTACTTTTTTAGATTTTAATTTAGACTCATCGATATCGGCATCGTAGAACATTTTTGGCATGGAGGAATTAATTAAGAATTATAAATAAAAAATCACAGGTTAAAAATTACGAATTCCTTAAGGAAAAGCAAGTAATATTATATTACGGAGTCTTGCATCTTGTGTCTGGTTATTGTAAGCTTTATCCAGAATGAAAAAACTTACATTTATTTTTGTAGTAGTTTTCTTCGCAAACAAAATAGTTTTTGCAGAAGACATTGTTTGTCCCAGACAAATAAAACTTCCCCCAAAAGAATATTGTCTCGGACTGCCTGCTGAAGAAGGCGGAGAACTTTGTACAGGCGATCCTATGCAAGCCGACAGGGGAAAATTTATAGAGCAGTACGGAGCAGCGGAATTTAAATGTGAAACCGAAAGATTTCAGGAAAAGGTATTGGATGAAATCCATCATGACAACGTTTCCAATCCGGAATTTCTTTCCGTCGAAGGCGTCAAACAGCTACGAATCCATCACCAGTGTTTACAGGATATTTGTAATGACGTAATACTTGAGTGCTTGAAAGTCCCCAATGTAGACAACAGGGAAATGGAAGAACAACTCGACTGGTGCCGGCTGCAAGCTGAAAAATTATTGGAAGTTCAAAAAATGAAAATTGATTTTATCGTTACCGGAAACCAAGGAAGAAAAGAAAGATCATTGCTCGAAGAAAAATTCAATGCCATCCGGGAACGGTTTATGAACCACATCCACGAACGAATGAACCACCTTTTGACCCACATCAAGCGTTTTGAAAGTAAGGTTAATAAATTGATAAAATATCCAAAACGGTAGGTGATCATTAAAAATCATCAAACCCAATGTTCTCAATATGCTCACAAAAAACCTTTTCCCCGGAAAATTTCAAAATAACCGCATCCACCCGGAAATCAGGCATTTCCGGGAGCCGTAATTCCTTAATAAAATAAGCAGCAGCTGCACTCAATATTTTATTAAACTTTGAACGAGTAATCGCCTCCGCCCCACCCCCATACAGATCAGATTTTCGGGTTTTTACCTCCACCAGCACAAAAGAGTCATCCCCTGCGTCCTTCATAATCAAATCAATCTCCCCCCCTTGGGCATGATAATTCTGCCCGATTAACTTAAGCCCCTTTCCTTTCAAATATTCAGCCGCTATAGACTCCCCACGAGAGCCGAGCGCTTTGTTTTTTTGAGCTGAGTTCATTTTGGATTTAAAAAAAGTTTGAAAATTGAAAATTATTGAACTTTCTTCATGTCACTCCTCACATTCTTTCACAATAACCTTCTCAGTATCACTAACCAATCTCTCTATCTCCCCCGCATGCGAAACAACCACATGATCATAATATTTCGAATACGCCATTTCTTTTTCCATAGACTTAATACGCTTTTGAACTTCTTCATCAGATATTGGAGCGCGTTCACGAATACGTCTGACAAGGTCTGAAATGTCTTCGGCGGGTTGTAAAAAAATGGAAACATAAAATTCTCTTGGTAGTTTTTCCCGAGCCTGGGCAAAACCCTGGACATCAAATTCCCGAATGACAATTTTTCCGTTTTTAACGCCTTTGAACAGTTCGTCCTGCAAAGTGCCATAAAAATGCCCTCCATGAATTTGAGCATATTCAAGAAACTCCCCCTCCTTGATTTTCTTTTCAAATTCTTTACGGGAAATGAAATGATAAGTTCGCCCGTTTACCTCTCCCGGCCGGGGGAAACGGGTAGTGCAACTTGGTGGAAAAAGAAAATCCGGATGTCGGGTGCGAAGGGCGTTGATCAACGTACCTTTTCCCACACCACTGGGGCCGGAGATGAAAATAATCTTTCCTTGTTTTGGCATTTCAGAGAGTAATGTACAACAAAGTCTTTAGGAAAAAAAGTTGACATTATTAAAAAATCAGATAGAACCTCAGCACATACAATATCAATGAAAGAAACAGCAAAAAATTCAGTTCCCTCGCAATCCTCCGAAATAAATCTACCGTACCCCGATATCTTTGAACCGAAAGTTTACACAGCAGAAGACATGGATTGGACATTTCATGGGGAAGTAAAATTTCGTGTCGGAACTCAGTTTACCGAAGAAGAATCAGAATGGATTTTTGATATTCTGGATAAGGTAGCTTATCCGGCACATGAAGGGCAATATCGAGATGAAGGCCCGGCCTATATCATCCATCCCATAGAAGTAGCACTTGAAGCGGTACGACATGGAGAAAGAGTTGAGGTAGTCTGCGCTGCGTTGTTGCATGACACACGTGAAGACACGGATCTTCAGGATGAAAATAAGCATAAGTTGAGAAAAAAATTCCGTGCACAATCAATAGAGCTTTTGACGAAATTGATGTCAAAAATCCGTTTCGGAGAAAAGATTTCTATTAAAGAGTATCTCAATAATCTCCGAAAAGAACCCGCAGCCATTCGTTTAAAAGCCTACGACCGAATCGTGAATTTGAAATCTTTTGGAAGGATGGTGTTCACGGAACCGAAAAGAGTTAAGAAGCAAATTAAAGAGACAAGAGAAGAAATTATCCCATTGGCAGCAGAGCGGCATTCTGATTTGGCAATAGAACTCGAAGAACTTGTAAATAAGGTGGAAGAAAGACTGAAAAAAGCCAGTAGATATCCTGATGAGGTTCGTGAAAGAGCAATGAAGGCTTTGGATTAGTCCATCTATTCCAATAAAAAAACTAAGAAAATGCCTTCTGAAATTAAATTTCCAAATGGTTAATTGTTAAATGGCTAAATGGCTCTTAAGAAGTAAACGCATATTCTAAATAACCATCCAGCCATTTGAGTACATCGTTTTTAGAAAGCAAGTACTCATGGTTTTAGATTATTAGATTATAAGTGTACGAAGTCCCCTAAGATTAATTTGCCAAATTAAACTTTTACTCTAAAATTACCCAGCATTTCATACTATTACAAAAAAATGTCCGATTTTTTTTCCGGCATCGACCTCTTTCAGTCCTTTTTTGTGACGGTTTCCGTACTCCTCGTAATATCAATTTTACTCCAACAAAAAAGCTCCTCGCTCGGTTCTATGATGGGAGGAGATGGCGGAGAAGAAATAGCACAAACCCGGCGCGGCGCCGATAAGTTTTTATACCGGGCAACCGTTGTATTGGCTACTTTTTTTGTTGGAGGAGGAGTATATGCTATGTTCTTTGTCGGATAGTTAGGAAATTGCAATCTTGAAGAAAGATAAAATATAAAATTTATTCTCAAATTTTCTCCTCGGAGTCTGAGCGAATAGCATATCTTTGATATTAAATATTTATCTTGATGCAAATATACGTTGATAATCACTCGGAGTCGATGACAATTTCTAATTTCTCATTTCTAATTACTGTCTTTCCCCATGTCCGGGATACTTTTTAAAATCGGATTACTGCTTGCTAGACTTAAATGGGCTTTTATCGTGGGGCTTTTAGGTTTGATCGGGCTAACCACCTATGCCTGGCATCAGTTTTTTCTCGCCCATTCGCGAATAGTCCCGGCAAAAGGCGGTATTTTTACAGAAACCACTATCGGCACGGTAAGAAACTACAGCCCCTTCACAGAAACAAGCTCCCTTTTTGACCGGACTTTGCGCCGATTGATCTTTACGGGATTAGTCCAATACGACCCCGTCACTGGCCAAATAGAAAGCGGCCTGGCCGGACTCAGAATATCTGAAGACGGCAAAACTTATTTCCTCACACTAAAAGATGCCGCACGGTTTCAGGACGGAGATTCCGTAACGACAGATGATGTGATTTTCACTTTTGAAAAATTGATTCAAAACCCGAATTTCCCAAACCAAAACCTGCATGATGCTTTTGAATACGTAACCATTGACGTAGTAGACGAAAAAACACTGGCCTTCCACATACCGGAACGAAACATCTTTTTCCCCCCTCTTTTGACTGTCCCGATTGTACCGGAAAAGTATTTTAAAGACGTACTCATCGAAGAAGTAGTAGACCCTGATTTTCCTTTTAATAAAAAGCCGATAGGGACCGGCCCTTTTAGTTTTGAGCGGATAGTCCCAAACGATGACGGAAGCTTTCGAGTATTTCTCCGGCCAAACCCTTATTTCTATGCGGGAGAACCAAATTTGGAACAAATCGTTTTTTACGTTTTCCCGAATTTTGAACACTTAAAATTCGCAAAAAGCTGGACGACCGTTTTTTCCCGGGTGCCGTATCGTGAAAAAGAAAAATTCGAATCACAATTATTTGGTGAATATATTCCGAGACAATACATCCTCCCTCGTTTTGCCGGGTTGTTTTTTAACCTCGACCGCCCCTTAGCTGGAAATTTATATTTCCGCCAGGCGCTGAATAAATCAATCGATAAAGAGAAAGTGCTGGGAAAAGAAAAAGTGTGGAACCGAGTGGATTCTCCGTTTTTCTTTGAAGGAATCGAAGGAGAATACGAACCGGATTTTTCGGAAGGAAGGGAAATACTCCGAGACCATGGATTCCCGTATAAAGAAGAATTAGGCTTTCGGGTTTTTGATAAAGGCGAAGAACCGGCCTCCGTCACCATGATTACCTCCACCAACCCGCCCGTATATTCCCGTTTCGGCCAAAAAATAGTCCAAACCTGGAACAAAGAATTGGATTTGGACATAAAATTGGAAATCTTGTCTCCCGAAGAATTCAAAAAAGCCCTGGAAGAAAGGGAATATGACATAGTCCTCTTCGGCCAGGATTTTTCAGAAAACTTTGACACCTTATCCCTCTGGCATTCTTCTCAATCCGGCAAGCTAAACCTTTCGAACTTAACCCGAGATGACATAGATTTTCTCATAGACGAAATCCGTTTTTACGGAGCACAAAGCGATTTATTAACACTAAACAAAAAGCTCTCGGAACTCGTCCCCGCCATAATTTTAGCCACTCCAAAGTATGATTTACTCATTTCCCGATATCTCAAAGGATTCTCCGAAACATTCGGAAGCGTCCGCTCCCATGCCGACCGGTTTACAGGAGTACAAAGATGGTATTTTGATGAAAAACTTGACTGGAATTTGCCGGAGGAGAAGGGGAAGGTGATGGAGTTTTTGAAGTGGAGTTTAAGCAGGATCAATTTTATAAATTGATCCACAGTGTTAAGCTCTTAGGGAGAAGGTAGCACTAATAAAAAAGGAGGACAGCTCGCGCTGCCCCCCCAAAAAAATGATCGTCTCCTTGCCGGCAGACTCAGAAAATCATCCGTCTGCCATCCAGATCGCTGCTCCCGATTTCCCTGGCTCTCCTTTTGCTGATAGGCCAGCAAACAATGAGCACCTCGGGATTTGGATTCCAGAATCCGTGACTGAATGGATTGGTGATGACGTGCTGGCGGATCCACCCGCCGGTCGCCATCTTGTAGTCTGCATCCAGATTGCCACTATCATAACCGAGCGTGGCTTTACCACTCCTCGCCCCGAAGATTTCATGATTGGCGCTTTTCGTCGAAAGATACAACCCGCCACCGCCGTCTCGCATTTGAGGCCTGTAGGGAGAGGGCTCCTGCCAGATTCTTGCCAGTTTTTCGGCCTGTTTGGCCGCTTCCGGCACCGGGAACCGCAGAAGAATACTGAAGGTCTGTGTTACGTCGGCTGCTTCCATGGTTTGTTCGGCAACACCGACTCCCGGAATCTCATGCGGGACCATGATGGACTGGCCAACTCGCCCTTTCCCACGCTCATACATCGTGGCGAGGTTTTCAGGGGTGCCGTCCAGCCAGTCCAGACGTTTATCCTTTCCATCCCACCCAGCCCAGCCGTGAATAAGGGAATTTTGCCAGGTGAAAGTTTGATCGCCCTCCAAGACTTGCCGCCATTCCATATCCGGTGTGGCCGCGGGGTCGGTGGGGGAGTTTGCTTCGCCTTCCCAGTTCCAGGGGGCTATGATATTTCGCCCGTTGGCGCCGATGATGGATGTACATAGATCGGAACCGTTGAAGTCGGCATAAAGCGCGACTCCGCGCACACCATTCCGCTCCACCTTGAACTGTTCCTCGATGATCATCAGGTGATGTTGCACCTGAAGGCCGGGAAATCGCTTTTTCTGCGGATGTTCCCCGATTCCGAATCGCGCAGGATTCGTGATTGGCGAGAACCGGATGTCCCCGATGGGAGGTGGCAGCCCCGTGTCCCCGGCATCGTTTGCCACGAGTTGCGCGGCCCTGAGGTTCAGCTTCCAGGAAAGGCCTGTATTGCTTGTGAATGTCAGCATTGATTTTCACTCCTTGTTTAAGTTCTCCCCTCCTTACGAAGGAGGGGCTGGGGGAGGTTAGGGTACAAACTTGAAAGGGGAAACACCAAAAATTGATTACAACTTACAGTTCTTACCCCCTCCAACTCCCCCTTTGTAAGGGGGAGAGTAAAAATGACAAGAGCGGGGAACCCGAAAGTTCCCCGCCACTCGTTTCCTTACAGGTGTTGCGCCAGTTGCGCGAGTTCATCCCAGGTTCTTCGAATTCTCCGCACAGAAATATTTATCCCAGAAACGGCCCATTCTACCTGGACGTCTTGAGGAACAAATACTGTGCCGGAGATCTCTGTCCCTGAAGCCTTGAACGCACCCAAGACAACGGCGTTGATGCTGTGGTCGATGCCGGAAACTTCCAGACGGCCGAATACTCCGGTGATGTTGTTTCCAATACTAGAAATTTCATCATCAAACGCCATGTCTCGGACGGTTTGTTCAGATGACGCGTTGCTGCTGGTTCCGAAACGTGGCGTTCGCGACGTCCGCGAACCCTCCTTCCTCGACCCAGGCTTCCACTTGGGCCTTGAACCGGGCATACTCCGTCTCGTCGCCACTGATCCGCTTCAGTTCGGAAGTGGCCGGTGAGGCCGCGAAGCCCTTGATTCGCATCAGATAGGCTACCTGCTGCCGGCTTTCACCGGTGACGAGGGGTTCTGCGCACTGCGAGCAGAAGTCGCCTGCCTTGACTTCCTGGTTTTCCTTCCCGCAGCTGATGCACTTTATGGAGGATTTTATTGGCATCCCGCATTTCGTGCAATTTTTCCCATTGAAGTTCTTCGCCATGACGGCCCGGCAGTGCGGACAGACCTCGCGATCTGCGGATACCAACGCTTGGGCCAGTTCCCCGGAAATGCCCTTGAGAGCATCGGCAATGCCCGATCTGCTCTCGGTCGGAGCCGCGGCGGGCGCGGTGGGATCGGCGCAGGGAAAGGTTCCCTTGATCTTGGTGCGGTCACCAAGATTCGTTATGCCGATTTCCTGAAGTTGGTCGTCGGTCACCGTCCGCAGGGCCGTTTCGGTGTCCAGGCCTTGCTCAACCAAAATCTTGACGGATGGCCCGGTAACGGTTGCTTTTCTCAGTTTGCTACTCAGAGCGTTTGACATTGCCATGATGATGTTCCTCCTATACAAGGGTGTACACAATTCCATGTGCAGTGGGTGAATCCATTCATTGCTCAGAAAACTGACGAGCTACTCGAATACGAACATATTCGCTATGCGGAAAGAAGGGAGAGCTTAGAATAGAAAAAAATCTGTATTTCTCTAAGTTCTACCATCTACCAACTAAGTTCTATTTGTTTCATATCCAAAAAGCTCTTCAGTTACTGAGTTTATTTTATGTACCTTAATTCGTAAGGAGACGATCTCAACACAAAATAATAAAATCAAACAGCCATATTGCCTGAGCAAATAGCTCATTTAGATGATTTAAGATATGTGCTGGTATAACTCCTTACGAAGCCAATTTGTAAAAGATCCATGAGATTGTATTAGAAAGTATTACATTTGTCAAGCAAGAATAATTGACAAGTTTATATTTCTGTGTACACATATCATAAAATAATATCTAATATACTTTACAAAAATGGCTCCAGAAGCAGATTCGACAACGACAGAAGTTTCTCCCCTAAGCTTACTCCAACAAGTTGAAAAAGAATTAGACGAAGCGACTTTTCAAGCAGCACTGGGAAATTTTGAAAAAATAGAAGCTCATTTAAAAACTGCTGGAGAAAGAAGTAATGCTTATTATTACGAACAGGGAGAAAGGAGTGAGGCATTGACTACTTGTGTTAACTGGACATATCGAATACATGAAATTCAGCGTGATGCTTGTTTAAAAAGCCAAGAGCCAGCTCCACCTCGCCCTTCGTTAGAAATAGAGGAACAGAAATCTCCCAGTGATCTCTTTAACGAATTTTCTAGGGAAATATCAGAAGCCCTTTTTTACGGAAGAGCGAGAGACTTGGAAAAGATGGAAGCGCTATTGGATTCCGCGCTTACAAAAATTTTGGCTTTATCTCGGGTAGGGGGGGAGGAGTATTTATCTACTTGTTTACATTACAAAGACGAAGTAGAGAAAGTAAGAAATCAAATCTATATTGCAGAATTAGGCAGAAGACATACAGTAGGAGAAAAATCTCAATTTGCACTATACGCCGCACGGAAACTTGCTGAATCAGGTAATAAAACATACCAGCAATTCTTTTCACAATATGCGGTTGATTGTGTTGTAGCAGCTGCGAGAGAATCGAGTTTAATGGGATCGGTTGGAGTGAATTTTTCTCTCTAAAATTTACAAAAACTGCTACAATCATTCTGAATGAAATCACAAAACATTGTAGCAAAAGGAATAAAATCCCACCTCACCCGAATCGGAGAAGGGGAGCACAAGATGGTGTTTTTGCATGGGTGGAATAGTGAACGCGGATGGAAAGCCTCGCGTGATAGTTACGGCATCATTGCCCCAAAAATCGCCAAACAAAATAATTGCGAAGCGATTTTACTCGACCTTCCGGGCTTCGGAGGTTCTGGAATGCCTCCGAAAGAAGGCTGGACGACTTATGATTATGCGGACTGGCTGGAGGAGGTAATGCAAAAGTTGAAAATTAAGAAGTGTATCTTTTATGCTCATTCTTTCGGTTGTAGAGTGGTGGTGCGTTTTTTATTGCAATGCCCCGAAATGGCAGAAAAAACTATCCTCACCGGAGCCGCTGGTATAAAATGGCCCCCAACATTCCGCGAAAAAATTTCTCTATTTTTAAGTAAAAAATTCCGAATAGCAAAATATCTTGTTCCACGTGTAATCCAGAAGTTCGTGATTACAAAAATTTTTGGCGCTCGGGATTGGGGAGCGGTTCCCACGGAATTAAAAATGACACTTGAGAAAGTCCTCGCCGAAAAAGACTTTCGCAATGAACTTCCGAAATTACGAACAAATTTCTTGCTCATATGGGGGGAAGACGATACTATTACTCCGCTAAAGTCGGGGAAAATTTACAAAAAAAAACTGCCGAACGTGAAGTTGGAAGCTATTGAGGGGGCAAGGCATGGAGTGCATAAGACCCATGGGGACTTGGTAGTAGAGTTAGTAGCGAAGTTCTTGAAAGATTAAATACTCTCTTTTGATTGATAACTGAAAATTGATAATTGAAAATCGAATCATGTCTCACTACCTCCTAATCTTCATCCTCCTCTGGACTATCCTTACTCTTCGCACTACCCTCTACTGGATTCAATCCTGGCAGATTCGAGAATATAGATGGCGGCGAATAAAGGCTCATTATTGCACCGGAGATGGAACAAAAAATTTGTTCAACCTTTGGTTTTTTCGAGGGATACTCCCGCGACCGAAACTATCCGGAAGGGTTTTATTGATTTTTATTATTTTTTGTTTGCTGAGCTACGGGCTTTTAGATTTTTTGGCCTCACAGGTGGGAGCTATTATTTCGATAATATTGTGGGAAAGAGTGGTATTTTTACTTATTGGGATTTCTGTTTTTTTCTCAGGAATCCCGGTTTATTTTGCCAAAAAACGATTATACGCCGCAGCCCTGGAAATCGTACGAAGTACAGAAAATATGACCGTTATCGGGATAACCGGAAGTTTCGGAAAGAGTTCGACCAAAGCGATTTTAGTACACCTACTGAGATCAAAATTTGGAGAGAAACAGGTGTTGTTTACGCCGGAAAATGAAAATAATGAAGTAGCGATTGCAAGGTTGGTTATAAGAAATAAGGAATTTTTTTCTTCTGATGTTAATAAGAGAAAATTTTTAATTGTGGAGATTGGAGCCTACGCGCCGGGTGAAATACGGACTGTTTGCGAATTTGTTTTACCAAAAATCGGTATTATCACTGGCATAAATTCCCAACACATTTCCCTTTTCGGATCCCAGGAAAAAATCGAGAAGGCAAAATTTGAACTGGCCGAATCCGTGCAGAAAAAGGTGTTTTTCAATGCGGATAGTAAATTATTGGCCAAAGTTTTTGCAGATAGAAAAATAATAGCCGCTCCCATCCCTATTTCAGTTTCTTCAGTAGCAAAAAATATTCAAGTCTATCCGGAAAAGACAACCTTTGAAATATACGGTCAAAAAATGACGCTCCCCTGGGCAGGAGGATTTTTTACAGGCAATGCCATCCTCGCCATGGAAGTTGCCCGTGAATGCGGGATTACTCCCACACAATTATTCCACAATCTCCCAAAACTCCCGCCTCTCACCAAAGCCTTAACTGTCGAAAAAAACAAAAAAGGCGTATTTATCTTAAAAGACTTGTATTCCTCCAACCCGGATGGTGTGCTTGCAGCTATCAACCACCTGAAACAATTCAAAGGCAAAAAAGTGTTTGTAGGTATCCCATTGTTAGAATTAGGCAAAAAATCAAAGGTTGTTCACGAACAAATCTTCGAAGCCCTCAGGGACATAGAGGCGGAAGTTTTCTGGTGGAAAAATGATTTTAGAACGCTTGGGAAAGAAATCTGCGGCAAAAAATTTCACGGGAAAGTATTGAAAAAATTAAAAACAACCATTGATAGGTTAAGAGAAGGGGATGCGGTTTTATTTGAGTCTCGATTGCCGAAGGGAGCGATTAATCAGTGCACACTTAGCAGAATCGGCTTAAAGACCGTATATT
>CAYVJW010000017.1:0-21281 GCA_964451885.1 uncultured Candidatus Peribacteria bacterium
AAATCCAGGACTTCGGTGCTTTTTTGTGATAAACCAAATTTTTCTGCAAACTCTCCAATACTTTGTAAACAAGGGAATGGAGAAAGCAGTCATAAATACCATCTGGAACTCACATGCCAAAGACCTCACTCCTGCCGAGTTCGTATACTTTCAGGAAACCGCTCTAAACCTCAAAGCCAACATCCTCAAAAAAGAAATCTTTGCGGTCAAATACACCAATCATTCCACCAAAAAATCTACTGTCACGCTTATCATTGCCGATGCCTTTTTAGATCGGCTCGCAAAACAAGATCCTCGTTTCGACTCTGTCGCTTCCGGAGTGGTTAGACAGGATCAAAAATTCAAGAAAACCACCCATTTTAATCCACAGACAGGATTCAATATTCCTGTAGTCGAACATGAAGAGTCTCCTGAAACCCTCAAAAAAACCATTCTCGGAGCATGGGCGATCGGCTATCGCAAGAATGCCTGCCCGCTCTATTTCTTTGCCGCATGGGACACCTACTCCGCCCCAAAAGATACATGGAAGAAATTTCCTGATGCCATGATCCTTAAATGTGCCGAAAGTCGGGTAAAAAAACGTCTTTTTGTTGGCGAGATGGGAGATGTCTACACCGAATCAGAAATGGATAGTGCAATTGCTGAACAGCGAAGTCAAAAAATGAAAACGCTGCTTTTCGACAAAACCAAAGAAGAAATATTTGCCGAAATTGAAGTCATAAAAACTGAAAAAGAACTCCACACCTACGGAGAAAAACTCAAAGAATACTTCCCTCAGTTCAACGAAGATGATGAAACTGAAATCAAATCTAAATTTATCGACCGCCTCGCCGCCCTTAAAATTCCCGCCAAAAAATGACATTTGCCTTAACATCTTCCCAAAAATCCCTCGTTGAACAGATGGACAATCTGGTCGTAAAGGTCACTAAAGCCTCCAAAAAAAAGAGCTTCCAAAACAGAACGAGCAAAGAACTCAAAAAACTTGAAAAACTTCTCGAAACCCAAGAAGCCCTGTACCTGCCCTACACTATCAAAAATAAACACTTCATCACCGCCTCCAAACTCAAGGATTTTCAAAATTGCTCTCTGAAATACAAAAGGAAGTATGTTGACTTAGAAGACTCTGGAATTGAAGAAGACGAGACGCATTTCCGAATCGGCTCGGCTCTGGATTCATGGCTCACCGAATCAAAAGCCTATTTTGAAGAAAATTATCCCACCACCTCTCGCCGAAGCGGAGAAAATCCAAACGAACTTACCAGATCCGAATCCCAAAAAGTTCACCAAATGGCAGACGAGTTTTTTGCCAATAAAAGCATGAACCACAAACCGCAGAAAAGAATCTTCATTTTTGTTCGGGAAGGACTACTTTTTAAAGCTGAACTCGATGACGGATCGCAGATTGAATCAGATCAGCTTTTTACCGACCTCAAAACCACAGCCAATATCCTCACATTTAGCCCGCTCAAATTCGGTTATCCTCTCTCGATGACTTTCTACCAGATGGCGATTGAAGAACGAACCGGAATTTTATGTGAAGGCAGATTTTCCGCTATGGACAAAAATCCAAGTTTTTCCCGCTCAAAATCCTATATTCTCCCTGCTGAAGATCTTCAGTTTTATCGAGAAAATGTTCTGCTCCCGCTTCTGAAAGATGCTGTTCTCACCCAAAAATCAAACCTTTTCTACCCCTGCAAAAACTGGGAGACCTGTTGTGATTGTGAATACTACCCCACTTGTCCTAATTCTCGGCAAACCGAGCCGGAAAATTTTTCGATTATTTAATCTTTTTTTCATGCAAAACCTACACGTCCTCTCTGAACGACTCGTAAAGCTAATCTGTGACGCAGACAACTGCCACACCGATATTATCCACCATCATCTTAGTGAAATTGCCCTAAACCTTGAAGCCAAACAACATATTCAAGATGCCTATGACCTTGCGATAGAACTCCACAAAATTCTCAAAAAAAAGATCCATGAAAAGTCTCCTCCCAAAACAGAAGTAACCATTTTTTTTGGTTAATGTTTCATATATCCCTTGTTCTGTTTCGTTCCATTCCAACACAAAATCAAAAAAATAATGACTGCTCAAATTACATTTACTGCCTCTATTCAGGATTTTCGCCGGATGAAAATCCAGGAAACACCACGACTTACCCTCGATTTATATCCTACCGATATCAAGACTATCCAGCAGTTGATCGCCGCCGAATACGATCAACTCTCTTTTCAGGTTACCATGATTCCCATCGTCAAAGAAGCAAAACCTGCCTCATCTCCACAAAGCGATGAACTCAGCAAACAAATTTCTCAAATTCTTAAAGAATACTGCCAACTCTCCGGAAAGAACATAAAAACACTTATCGAAGAGCTACGAGAAAAATACCAGGTTGATCACCTTCGCTCTCTCGATGCTCCACAAAAACAGGGAATCATTGATTTTTATCGAATAAAAATCGATGAAATAGAAATTCCTGAAAAATAAAACAAACTTTTTTTCTAATGGCAAAAATCCGTGGAATCAAGCCTGACTTTTGGATCAGCGAACAAGTTGTTACTTGTTCCATGCCTGCACGCTTGTTTTTTATAGGTCTTTGGAATTTCTCGGATGACCATGGGGTATTCAAATGGAAACCGAAAATGCTAAAAATGCAGATTTTCCTCTCAGACAATGTTTCCACTCAAAAATTGCTTAAGGAACTTGTAGACAATGGATTCATAAAAAAATTCGTCTTTGAAGAAGCGGAGTACGGATACATTATTAACTTTTCTAAGCACCAAAGGATAGACAAACGCTACCTTCAGGAAATCATCCCAAACTTTGAATCGTCAATCGTAGAAAACGCTCACGAGTCCCCAACGAGCACTCGACGTGTTCCCGACACTGATGGTGATAGTGAGGGTGAGGGTGAAGGTGATAGTGAGGGTGATAAAGAAAAATTAAAGAAAAAGAAATTTCTCAATTTCGTTTTTTTGACTTTGGAAGAAAAAGAAAAGTTGGACGAACAGCTTGGAAAACAAACTGCATCGCTCTTTTTGGAAAAATTAAACAATTATATCGGCTCGAAAGGCAAAAAATATCGAAGCCATTACCACACTATTCTTTGCTGGTGGAGAAAAGAGAAAGAAAAAAATTCCGCCAAAAAAGAAAGAGAAAGAGCAGTCGCCAATGCTCCACCGCCAAAACCTCGCAAAAAAATGCGATACGCTAATCCCGATCTCATCTCATGAAAGATATTCCTACTCACTACATCGATTTCCGAACCAATGATGACCAACTTCTTCGCTGGCAAGGGACAGAGGATCAATACAACTACCTCATGGCAGAAATCGCCGGATTTGCTCAAATTATCGACCTACGAAGTACCTTAGGAAAAACTTTCAGTTTTAAGCAATTCACCGGGGAGAGCGGCAAACTCAAACTCTCTGATCTCGCTCTCCCTTCACCCGCCACACAACCGACTCGATTTGATATCGACCCTCCGGACAAAGAAACGTGGATGCAGATTCTCGAAGCGGTAGCAAAGAAATACAACCCACCCACAAAAATGATCCTTCATGGCTTTGCTATGAGCATCTGGAATGCGGAGAAAGAAAAAGAACTACTCTCATGAAATTCACTATCCCCACCGACCACCTTCCCAATAAAAACCCCCTCGGGTACACCCGAACGACCCAAAGAGGCAAGTTTGATCCGAAATATCGATTGTATGAGGAGTGGAAAGACTGGGTATGGCTCTCTTTCATCCAGCAGATAGGAAATCAATATCGCATTCCAGACAAGAAAAAATTCTTTCTTTCCGTCATCATCCACTACCACAACGATCGCCGAGCTGATCCATCGAATGTCTTCAAAGGTATAGAAGATGCTCTCGGAGATTCCAAAAAAAAAGGACAAAGGCTCTATAAAAATGACAAATGGGCGACTGGAGAATTTGATTTTGAAATTGACCCCAAAAACCCACATGTCGAGTGTGAAATCTTACTGCTTAATAATTCAAAATGATCCAAATCTATTCACCTCCGAAGTCCAAAAATCAAGCATGGAAGTCTCGCTCCCTCGATAAAATCACGAAGATAGTCGTGCATCACTCTGCCAAGTCTTTTTCCTATGGTTCTCGCTCTGCTACGCTTCGGGAGATTGATCGTATTGCCAAGGCACACCAGAGAAGGAATTGGGGTGACGGAGCTAAAGCTCCTACGATTGCTTATCATTTTGTGATCGATCGGATCGGACGGATTTTTCGGGTGAATGAGTTGTCGAGTATTACTTGGCACGCTCGGGAGGCTAATCCTTATTCTGTGGGAGTATTGGCTTTGGGGGATTATGAGATGCAGAAACCTACTATTTTGACGAGGAGGGCTATTTGGCGCTTGATGAAAGAGGTGGGAATTTTTCTTGGTTTAGGGGTAGATTGTTGGACTTGGCATGATGCGGCTCAAAAGGTTGGGACGAGGTGTTGTGGGAGGAATCTTATTCAGCTTATTAAAAGATTGCAGGAGATATAGTTGTTATTTCAAAAGGATAAAAAGAGAACACTCACAAAAACACTAATTGAGAAATCAGGGGGAATTTTTATTATAGTATTTTTATTACAAATGGAGAAATTCAAGATTTATGTTGTTCTAGGTCTAAGTAAAACTTTATGCATAGTATCTTTTCCTGATTGATATTGTTCCAACTCTTCAGTTTCATAACCATATCTTTCTGCATGTCGAGTAATTATTCTGTAGCTTGTACTTTCACGAGCTTCCGCAAGGATTGGTAAGTTTGGATATTTACTTTTAACTAAATTCATAAAATCTCTAATTATTTTCCCTCCAGAAATATTATTATCGGATGCAATGTCTGCAACATAAATATAATCTCCGTATTCTTGATGATGGCCAACATAAGCTATCACATATCCTGATGCCTTGCCTTCATTGTTTTCAATGATGAGAGATAGATTTTCTCGATTTTTTCTAGTGTTACTTATGTCTTTAGCGATTAGATGATTAGCATTTCGATGTAAGTATTGAATCAATGTTTCATTATCAGCATAAATTTTCCCTTCAAGGTAAGATACTTTTAATGCATCCCTTGCCACAAGAGGACGAACACCTCTTGATAAAGTAATCCCTTGTGAATCTTCCTGTGGATTTTTCTGTGTTTTAATTTCTCCCTCTTGAACTGAGAAACTAGATGTCATAGATTTTCCTCCTAGAGTCAATGCGTAACAAGTGTCTCCTGTATTGTCTGAATATCCGGGTGGAATAAGGGGAACATAAGTATTTTGACGACTCTCAAATCCACTGAGGTCACTATAGCCCTTTCCAATAACAAGACTTTCCTTGCTTATATGTGGATTTTGTTCGTGTAAATGTGAGGTATAGCGTGTGAAAAAATCTGAATATAAAGTTTTGAGAAGTGCAGAATCTCCATGATTTTGATTGACCTCGATATTATCAGCGGTAACAAAAATTTGTGAATCTTGACTTAAATCCTTTTGGACAAATTTTGCCATTTGTTCATTTCCAGACATAAAGCTATTTTTCAATGTCGAAACACCTTGCTCTAAGTCAATATCAGGTGTTAATACGCTTTGAGCGACTGTACGAAAACTTCCATCTGGCATCCGTTTTTGAATCGTCATTTGAGCACAACCAAGGTTGTACATATACACGTTTTGTTTACCGCTTCCAAAAGGCATACAACAATTTGTGTCATCTCCAGCAATAAGTCCTTCGGGAGAAGATTTTTTATGAACTTGTACACGATACTCCTCTGTGTTTGGCTCTTTTATACCATTTTCAGAAAAAACTACAGTCCTCATTTCTTGATTTAGTTCAGGAGGAATAAGACTTGGATTTTTAAGTATATCTTGGAGTTTTAATCCTCTCCCCTTGCATAGACCATTCAATTTTTTAAAAATCGCTCTAGGGTTTTGTGCTTTTCCTGGAATCCCCTCAGAACGTTTTCCAATTGCTTCAAATACATAGTTAACTAATATACCATTGCCAACTTCTCCACCGCCTCTTCGGTACAATACATCAAATGGAGGGAAGTATTGCAAGCTGTCCATATCGCCTTCTACTAAGGCATCTCTCAATTCTTCTGCTGTTAAATCCAGATAGTCAAATTGAGTATAGTTTGATGGTTTTTTTCTTTCATGAGTCTCACCAGAATGTTCATCATAACGGTTTAAGAATTCCTCTGGAGTTCTCAAAAACTCAGAAACTGCCGTAGTGGATATATTCGGATGAAGAAACATTTTCTGGAAAAATGCTTTTTTCTTCCCTCTTAGTCCTGCAATTCTTTCAAGAACTTCTATTTGTCGAGCAATTTGATATATTTTTCTAAGGATTTTCCAACTAGTAAAAACGCCACCACCTTCTATTGTTTCTAACACAATCTTCATATCTTCGTCTTCATCTGCTTCTTCCCTCAAAACAGCTTTAATTCTGTCTATGTTGGTTTCAATAAGTTGAAAATCTGTTCCGATTACATTCAATAAATCATAAGAGTCTTTTCCTTCATAGTTTACAGTATCTTTTTTAACTTGTTCTAAAATTTGGTTTGAAAATTGTTCTGGCGTGCTTCCCGCTCCTTGATACAACTTTAAAATAGACTCTTGTGCGATGTGCAAATAACTCCTTGCCTTTCGCACTCCCATAAAGCTTGCAACAACACTTTCTCCTAAAATAGACGACAGTTCCTGCCAAGCCTTTTGGTCTTCTTCCCCTAAATGCCCCTCTGCGTTGAATTTCTGGCAACGAGCAGATACAAGATTCCTTGCGTTCAATGCTTGTCCTGTTCGTAAACATTCTGCAATTTCTGAACAAAAAAATTCAGTTCGTACATTTGCTGGAATGCTTTTAAAAAATGTAGGACTAATAATTGAGCGCACGCTTTCGATAAGAATTTCTTCATCTAAATATTTAACAAAATCTTCTTCTCCAAATTCTTCTACCCCAAAATCTTTTAAAGTCTGAATCGACCAGTCCAAATTCTCTGGATTGATTGAGCCTTTGACTATCGGAATAACAGCAATATCAGGCAAATTGAAATGTTGCCTAATCGCTAAAGCATATTCACTTCTAAGATTCTCTAAACAAACAGACAAAACTTCTAGTGGGTCTTTATCAAAAATTCTTTGAAATGGAACTTCGGGAAATAAGTGTTCCGCATTCAACATACAAGCAACTTGTTCCAGAGAGAAACTTTGACACACTTGGTCAATTATTGATTTTTCTTCTACAGCCTTTGGAAGATGAACATCCTGTCGTAAAAAAGTTCTTACTGATTCTAAATCAAAACTTCTGAGTGCAGCTTCTAAGCCCTCAATCTTATGAGATGCCATTTCTGCAATGGTATCATTGTCAAGTTGATGACCAAATTTCTTAGTAGTTTCCCTAACTTGAAAAACAGACTTTAAGTCCGCACCTTTGTTCATAAAATTTCTTACTTCTTCCAATGAATACTCTCGAAGAGCAGGTGTCATACCTGCAAAATTTTGTTTTGCCATTTGCTCAATGTCATCTAGTGACACTTCATAACCAAATAAAGAAATGATGTTTCCAATTTTCATCATAGACTCAAGTTTTTGACTCTCTTCATGATTTCCGGCACTTGCAGAGTCGTAAAAACCTGAAATCTTGCAAATGTCTTCCCGATGCACTCCACGTTTTCCACAGATAATTTCTGCAAGAGCATGTTTAATGATTTTTTCAGGTTTCATATTCATTCTCATCATTCGATGAGCTCTTTTAATCGTTCCAAATGGTGCATAATTAATCCAATCAACTGGATTATAAATTCCAGATTCTTCTCCATTAGGAGAAGCCCCTTCTATCCAATGTAAATCAATAGCTTTTTGGGCTAAACTTTTTCTTTTTTGATAGCGTTCTTCTACTAATTCTTGTCTTTTCTTTAAGTCTGATAACAACTGTTCACTTGTTCGATTTTTTAATCTATCAACTTCTGCTTGATAATCTTTTCTTAAATTTTCTGTCTCTTCCACTTGCTCAAACTTTATAGATTGCATTTGCATAGTTCTTTCTTCTTCTGGAAGGGCTGCTTGTTCAATTGTTCTTTGCGATTTCTCTGTTTTTTGCCGTAATTTTTCCGATTCTCGTTCATACCACCTTTTTTGTTGTTCAATGGCTATTCTGTTTTCTTCTTCCAAAAAATTGGTCTTATTTTCATCATACTCTTTATCTAATTCTGATTTTTGAGAATCAAATGATTCTTGGGTTATTTCATTTCTTTCTAATTGTCCCTCCAAGTCAGATAGCTTGTGAGCATAGTCAACTAGATGAGGTTGCTGAAAAACTTCGTCCGCCCCCCGAATCAAGCCATCAAAATTCTTTATCTGCCAATACAATCTTCCTCGCTCTTTCCCATATTTATTCGGTGCAGATTTTCCAATAAACCTTTCAATATTATGTAGTCTTACTCCTTGGATTTTTTGTCGCATTCCTCTTAGTTGTGCCTTTAAATTATCATCCCCAAGCCTCGCCCATGCAGTTGCCTCTTCAATGCTAGATGAATATGGTGATTCTGGACCTCTGTTTGGGTCATTATAATTCATCGCTTCTTCAAGCCAGTCTGATGCACGAAGAACGGCTTTGTGTTCCAAAAAAGAATCATCCCTATCTCCATGTTTTTCTTTTACGCTTTTTCTAGCTCTTTCATACAGTTGTCGTAAAAATGGATAAGCATAACCAATACTTTCCCTGTCTATATGTGAATGATACCCTTTCAACTCAGGCATGTGGGCTCTACTTGCATCATTTTCTTTCAATCTTCTATCTGCAATCTTAAAAACTCCAAGTTCAGGGGTTCCGATCATAGCTGCAAACAGCAAGTCCCTCAAAACTCCTAATTGAATTGTTTCTGGTTTTACATTACTCGCATCAATAGGAACCTCTTTTGTTACATCGACCCATCGGTTGTTTTTTTGATCTAATTCAGCTTCAGTAGTTGTTTTCGTCGCTTTGCCTTGAAATAGTTTTTGGTAAAAAGTGAGACGATTTGCTAAATATCTATAAGATCTATCATTTTTAGTATAATCTCGAATGCAAGTTACAGCATCAGGCAAGGACATTGTTCGTAAAATATTCAGACGTTCTATGTTATCTTCAGTATTCCTAAACCTATCTATACTTTCATCATTTGGACCTTTCCCATCTTCACCAAGATATTTGAATAATTTACCAAAATCACCAATCTCTGATGTGGATTCATACCAATCTCTAACTGCACTACTTGGGTCACTGTGTGGGTCTACTGAATCAAAACCATAATCCAGAAATTCTTGTTCAATGGCTTCTTGGTCAGTCATGGATTCTTGGTATCTTTTGTCGGACATAATTCTAGAATTTAATAAATCTCTCAATTATAACACAAAAAACATAAAATGCAAAAAAGCAAAGTCTAAATTTGATAAAAATTTATTTCTCCTCCCAATACTCTTGGATCTTTTTTTCCGCCACATTTGCCGCCTGCATGAACTTCCCAGCAATTTTGCGTAGAGTCTTTGGTGGAACAGACAGTCCAGTAGAGAGGAATATCTGTTTTTCACCCCCCTGTATCATTTCAACATTTACGAGGGGATTGTGAGGCTCTTCCAGATTTGCTGACAGGCTAACTGCCAGATCGTCTATTTCGAGCACACTAATGTTCTGGAGCGTGTCTTTATTCATTGTAGTGGGATTAGGGATAATAAATTTTGCGAAAAACCCTCCTTTGTGAGTAAAGGAGAGTTGTTTTCGAGTGATTTTTGGACATAGCAAAGTGGGGCAACAAGTCGCAGCTACCCAATTCCTTTTGCCTTTCCTTTCGGATCGCTCAAACGAACTTGGAACGAGATGTTGCCCCGCTCCTGCCATTTGAACATATTTCTCTGCTTATGCACAGAGTTACCTCGGAAAGGCATATTAAAGGTATTATGGAATTAGGTAGCATCAATACCATATCCCTAAAACACCCTCAGTCAAGTAATAAAGCGAAAAAACAACTTATAACGCATCCATCGATCGGATAGTTTCTACTAAACAATGGAGGAGTTCATCGTAGGTATAAAAATCAATATTTCCTCGTAATCTGATTTTTTCTAAAAACTCGAATTCCTTGTCTTTCGTTCTTCCCGCAATGAGCACTCCCCTAATATTCGTTGTTTTATCGATACTCACTTCATTCATTTTTAAGTTGCGAATAAAGCCGAATCGATCTTTTCTAGCTTCTAATAACCAATTTTCGATTTGATCAAAAGCGTGTGTTAACTGATGGTGTTGGTCGCCATTATTTTTGAATAGTGATGTCTCGGGCTTTTCAATTTCAATGAGCAATAATTCGTTTTTAGTGTTCTGAATCACAAAGTCCGTTTCGTAAAAATTCCCAACGCGAGCTTTCGGTTGGATTAATTGCGGGGAAAAACAATTCAGCACTATCGGATTATTTTCGATAAAACTTTGCAATTCGGACTCTTTCACCCCCTTTTTCACGATCAATACTCTAAAATCCTTCACAATAGTCTCCAATGCCCTTTTCGTATACATTCTTTCTGTTGTCAGACTAAATCGCCCTTCTGGATTTTTGCACCCCAACAAAAAGTGTAAACTCTCTTTCAAGTATTCGAGATTAATTTTAAGGTTTTTACATTTGCAGATAAATTCATCGGGCAGATCTTTGTACCAGATGCCATCAGAGATAGTTTCACTTTTTTCAAAACCCACATAAGGCAATATTTTATCCCCACACTTGTTGCACTGAATAAAAAATCGCGCCCATTTATAGGCGGATGGATCACTTTTGATTGCTTCTATTCTTTCCGATGTTAGCGGGGGTGCAGGGCAGTATGAAAAATGTATTTCACCTATGCGGATTTTTTTGTTTTTCACCAACAGAAAAAATTTGTGTTGTCCGGGATTTCGAAAAATACTGATGTTCTTCAAATTCACTAACTTACAGGCTTGACCATCTCCCTCCCTGCTAAAAATTTTTCCGTCAATTTTGATATCGAATGCGTCCACCTTTCCGGTTTCATTCTCAATGCTTATTTTCCAATTTGGCTGAATAATTTCTCCTTCAGAATTGAAAAGCTGGTTGGTATCCACGAAAAAAATTAAATGAAAAGTGTTTTGCGGGAGAGGAAAAATATGTGAAACACAAAACTGAGTCAGTCCAATAATATCTTGAGTAGTTATTGGCACTATATCTCCTTGAGAACTTTTTGCAGGGAATGGAAATGGTGGTTCATTATATTTATCGCAAACTCCTAGTAGGTAAAGAGGTGGTATCATACTCTAGAATGTAGAAGAATTTTAAAAACAAACAATTCTTTATTAACTCCTCTAAACCTGTACTTGCAATCCTTACAAACTAAAGGATTTCATGCGCTTTTTTCAAAATAAAAAACAATTCATCCAAATCATCCTCAGATTTCACTTCAAACATAAAAGCATGATTCCAAGCTTTGGAACTGATATCCTGCACGCCTTTAATATTGCTAAAAATAGACGCATCCTTCTTTTTTCCAAACTCCACTTGAAGTTTTGACTTTAGGAGTTTAACCACAAAAAAAGACTGCTTCTCATAAAAACCAATATAAAGTTTTCTATAACGAACCTCAATCTCCCCCCAATCTTTTACTGTGCTTTCTATTTTTTCAAACCACTCCCAAATTTCCGTATTAGCAGGATTCTGATGGAAAGCGCGATCATATTCCTTAATTTCTCGGCGTACTTTGTTGATTACCATACCCTCATTTCCAATTGATTTTGCGAATTCAGAAAGGTTCGCTTCCTTAGAAAGCGACTCTTTTTCGATTGTAAAAAGATCATTTGCCAGCCAATCAAACTTCCAGAGTTCAATTGGTAGTCCCTGAAACGAAACGGCTCTCTTTTGACGTTCGGAAAAACGACTACTTACAAAAATTACTCGTGCATTTTCCCAAGAAATTTTATCTGGATCAGGAGAAATTTCGATTTTTTTATGTAATGCAATACTGAAATCTGCTTTTCTAGAAAAAAGAATATTAAGATACTCCAAACCTTGATCAAAAAGACTTTTTTCAAAGGACTTTTTAAATTCAATAATAATGGGAGCATTGTTTTCCTTGTCAAAAGCAAGCGTATCAAAACGAACATTCTCAATAGAAAATTCACTTTGAACAAACTCAAAGCCAAAAACTTCCTTCAAATTTGCTTCAACTAAATTTTGAATATCTCTTTCCAGGATCTTTTTTTTTCCTATTGGCTCGAGGACAGTATTGTTTACTTTATAAAACATTTAGAATTGGAAAATAACTTATGTAAGCTTATTTAACCAGTTCATATTTTCAAGGTAAATTATTTATCGTATTTTCTCGAGCTTCTTAATATCTTTCTGCACCCGCTTCACCCGATTATTCAGTTGAATCGTAGATTGCCCCTTTGCCTTGAGTTTTTTAATATCCCGCTTCATCGCCTGCACCTCCAATCTCAGCTTATAAATCGCCTGAGAAGCCGCTTTTTTTCGATCAATCTTACTTCTCGCTCCCAAAACCGCCGACCAGACATCCATCTCCCCTCTGGATTCGGAGGAAAGACCAGTCGTGATTTTCTCTATCTCTCCGATCGGACGAATATTGCTGATGATCTTGTTTACCTCAGGGGAAAGTTTAAGTTTTCCTCCAAACCGCTCTACCGTCTGCCCCTCATATTCCCTAATTTTTCGCCCTCGGAAAAGATCATAATTCGCCCCCAATTCCGGTATAGTTTTGATAAAAGGCGACATCATTCCAGATACTTCTTTTGTCGGCTCGGTTACTGTTCCAATGTCCAGCATCGGGATGATTCCTTTTAGTCGGAAATATTTTGCATTTCCATCTTTATCTTTTCCCATAAAAACCGGCACACCATTGGCAATATACTCTGGCAGGAGATTCGGATCGAGCGGCTCGCCATCAAACATATCCTCGACTGCATTGGCGAGTTTTTCGATTCGTGCAATTTTTTCAGGTTGAGTTAAGAGTATCTCTAGTGCTCTCGGCAGATTCTTTCGTGTCCAGCTGTAGAATGGAAAAATTCTTCGCATCACATGACGCTCAAAATCCGCCAGTTCCGCATAGTCATAATGCGTTTGCTTTACGGCTTCACTTGACTGGAAAATGCCATATCCCTTTCTTCTTTTGTGAACGTAGTGAGCAAACCGAAAATAATCCTCCACTAGCCGCCCCAATTTTGCCCCTCCTCTAAATAAAGGATTCTGATCCCCGATTGTTTTACTTGTTTTACCGGCGAGAAGCGTTGAAGTTAAATCTTTCGCCATATCATCTACCCCCAGAAACAGTTGAGCATTCAGCCCATTTTTTGTGAACTCCTCCCATAATTCTTTCTCTGCCCCGGTCAGTTCTTTTCCGGTTCGGTTTTTGTAGATTATGTTTCCTGCTGTCGCATAATCATCCAGCGAATTCGTCACTCCCATTCCTGAGTACCAGTTCATCACATACGCAGAGATCGCATTCCTTGTGTGATAAGGAATATTCGCAATCGTAGCAGTCTTTTTCCAATATCCCTGTACTCGGTCATAAAACTTCATCATTTCGTGGATCTCTTCGATGTTTGTGAATGCCATTTGTACCCGATCCACAAATCCCGCCACTTCCTCCGGAAACTTGTAACCCTCCAGTTCCGGAACTTTGCTTTTAATCCAATTTTCAGGAGGAGCTTGCGGTCTGTCCAAACCTTTGGCAGATCGAAAAAAATCCTCCGTACTTCCAACAAAACCTGCATCTCCAATCCTCTGTTGCACGAGTTCATCAAAGCTTCTAATTTTCCCCACATCGATCGGTTCTGTAGGAGTGAAATCTTTTTCGAGTTTCGGACGTTTCGGACGTTTGAATCGTTTTCTTGGAGCAGTTTCTATATCTATGATATTCCGAACAAAAGTCTGCATTTCGTTCACATAATATTCATAAGCTTCTTTTCGATACTGGTATATTCGAAATTCGCTCATCGCCTCCGGCATATGCTCAAATTGTTCTACAAATAACTGCTCGTTTGTTTTCGCATCTCTGGTAAAAGTTTCAGTTCGGATACCTTTGAGATTTCGGTTGTAAAAATCACTCAGCCACTTCTTTTCCTCGTTCACATACTTAAAGAGCTTCTGGAATTCTTTCATCCGGCTCAGTACCGGAATATTCATCGGATTAGTGATTCGTGATGCCTGTGTTTTGAAAGTGGCCATCTTCTTTCTGATGTCGGCAGTTTGCTTTTGGAAAAGTTCCTCCTCCGTTTTCGGCACTCTTTTTCGTCCGGCTTTATGAGCTTGCTCCAAAGCAGCATATTCAAACTGCGTGATTCTTAATTCCTCCTGTGCCTTTAGTATTTTCTGCTGATGCTCGGCAATCTTTTGCCCCTGAGTACGAGTCAACTGAACATCCAAGGCTTCGCTCTCATGAGTACGTAATCTTGTTTTTCCAGGATACAGGATATTCCTCGCATCATCCGTATTTTCTGCAACAATACGTTCAATGTCCGGTTCTATTTTTTCGTATTCCTCGAAGTTTCGTAGAAAAAGCCCCGCCATTCGATTATTCTGTCCCCGCAATTCATCTTTAACCACCGCATGAGCCTTCTCCATAAATTTCTCCGCAGAAGTTGAATCTTTTGCAGCCTCCTCATATTTCTGTAGTCGCTTGTTCAGTATCCGGTCATAAGCAATCGGAGCGATTTTGACCTCGCCTCTTACCGCCTTGATCAAATCTCGAATATCTCCCTCAAATCCTGCCTTTCCCATCCTTTCTTTGACAACAGCAATGAGATTTTCTTTTCCTCGCTCAGACTGCACATCCACATTTCCCGCCAACAGTTTGGCATTCTGTACGTCTGAATGGAGTTTATCCAAACCAACTGCCTGAGTGCTGATAAGTGATGTCGGAGTAGTATGTTCTTTGTAGGTGTAGATTACCGGATTAAACCGGGAGGTTCTTCCGATTACCGCTTCGATATATTCCGGATCAATGTCGTTAGTCAGAAACATATCCATTCCATTCTCAATATCCTCGAAGAAAGGTTTATAAATCTCTCGAATTCCTTCTTTATGCGTGTACTCCTCCAAAGCTTCCAGCCCTTCGGTGGATTTCTGTTGCTTGAGGTACGTTTTGGTCGTCCGCATGTACGGAGGATCAGCATACGCCACGACTTTGTTCACAATCCCTCTCCCTCTAAATTCCCCCGAAAGTTCCTTAATCAAAGTTTTTCCGTCCTCACTATGAAGCCGGACATCCACCCCTCTGTTTTTGGCTTTACGAAAATTATCCGCATCCCGTTCCATGAGTTTTTTGAATTTTTTGAGATGATTCTCAGTAACCCCAAACCCCTTTTTCCCGATAAAAGGCTGTCCACTTTCATGGATGGCCATACGTTGGATCATCGCAATCTGGACGGCTTCTTTCAGACTGCGGGGATCAGTTGTTTCTGAAGACATTTCCCTAAATCCCTTTTGAGCCGCTTTTTGCCATGCCTCATAGACCACTCCTCCCTGAGTAATTTTTGGAAATCCGCTTTTTGTGTACCACTTCTCAAATTCCTTAGAACCGAGCAACACATCAGATTTATTATCATTTCGAAACCGCCTTACAATCTTTCGAACTTCCTTGTTTTTGGACTGAAGCAATTCCTTCTCCACGTTCCGCACGATATCCTCATACACTTGGTCAAATGTCGCATTAATCTCCAGAATTTCCCCATTCTGCAGAGCTGTCTGGATCATGTATTTCTCCTTGTCAAAGAAATTAAGATGTATCTCCGTTGCCCCCGCATTGATCAATTTATCGGACACAGGCATCAACGTTCCACCTCCGGCGTACAAATCCACCACCACCTCTTTTCCATCCTTCAGAGACTCCAAAAAGTGAGGCAGCAAAAAAGCATTCGTAGTCGCCCCCTTATTTCCGGGCAACTGAAATGTAGGCTCAATCTTTGGAACATCTTTTTCCGATGGGATACTGATCGGAGCAAATCGAAAATGCAGATCATCTTCCAGTTTTGCCAATCGCTCCGCATCCACTTTCTCAATTCTCGCATCCTTCACGTTTTTGTTATACTGCTCAAATAAAGCAACAAGATTCTCTTTCCCCATTTCTTTCAGTCGGCGCACCCCTGCTGTATCTTTCGCCACCTGCTTGATAAATTCCTGATACGCCTCCTCCAGAGGCACATCTTCGGGAATATTTTCAATGATTTCTTTATACGGCTCGAGTTCTTTAGGAATTCCAAATTCTATCTCCCGATAATCCTTCATTCCCAGATGCTTCACTTCCTCCAAAGCTTCTCCCCAAGCCTCCACTTTTTTTGCATCCTGAAGCGCCACCGCTACCATGAGGCTCGGTTCTTCGAAAAAGAACTCGTCCCCCATAGCCCGATTTACCTCCCCCGGCGTAGCCCGCCTTGATTTATCGGCAAACCTGCGAAGTTCAGCCTCGCTAAACTGCATCGCTATTCCCGGTTTCGTTTCACTAAATCCACGTCCGGTTTCGAAATTCACCACAAATTTTCCTTTTTCTCCTTCAACTACCCGCCACTGGCTTTCCAGATCCCGCTCTGTGGTAGTTGAGAATACTCTGGACTTTCCCACTTTCGGCTTAGTCTTTCCCTTGTATTTCCCGATCAAAGCATCCTTGAGGATAAGTGGCAGATAAAAACCCTCTACAATCTTTTTCCCGAATTGTTTCCGGATTTCAGTCGTTTCCTTCAGGATACCTTTTATTCTTTCGTAGATTTCGTTGAGCGTTTTATCGTCAAAGACGTACTTTGAATCAACTCCCTTATAGCTTAGTTCCGCTTCTTTTTGCAGAGCAGTGCTGAGCGATTTCTTCAGCGAATCCACTATCTGAGCGGGACTTCTGCCAAACTGATCCGTCTTTGCCTGAATCTTCGCCAGATCCTCAATTTCTTTGTTAAATTCCTGAGCGATTTCAATTGCCAGATTTTCTCCGGCTCTCGCTCTGGAACTCGCCGTTACCGCCACTCTCTGCAGGATCGCAAAATCCTCCTCATTCATCCCCAAAGGACGCAGTCTGGTTTCCGGGATGAATGATTTTCTCAAAGTATTGACCACCTTTGCGATCCCATCATCAAAAGCCGATATGCCTGTCAGTACCCGCTCTCCAGTCAGTCCTCGTTTAAGACGGATAAATCCCGAAAGAATCGATTTACTAACCCCAGAAGGCAAAATAGGCACACCCGCAAAAGTAGCGAAACTTCGCTGTCCCGCCTTGGCTTGCCCCTCCAATGTTTGTCGGAAGAACGGAGCAGGCGTTTGTGATTTGATCACTTTTGAACCAAGCCTTTTCTGCAGAGAAGATCGAGTTCCCTTAATCGCTCGATTGATCTTCGCAATGTCAGCTATAGCAGCATCGGCAAATAATGCTCCTTTTCCGGCTTTGGAAACTGCCCCAAATCCCAAGTAAGTTGTCGGGTCAAGAAATATTTGCGTTCCAAGTCCAAAGAGAGACGCTCCCACCGGATTATCTATTCCTACGCTCTCTCCCACTTTACGAGGACGCACCCGATAGTCTTGTTTGGTAAAGGGATTAATAGGCAAAAAAGTTCTCCCTGAGAGTCCTTTCCCAGAAGCAAGATCATGCACGACATTCCCCGCCACATCTCCCGGTGCAATGAGTTTATTGAGAAGGCTCTGCAGGGTTGATGTGTTCTGCGGTATGCGGGAAGCTTGACTTTGGAAGAAGGTAGACATACTCGTGGAGTAAATTTAGGAACTAAGTTGGTTTTCATTGGTTGATAGAATTACTGACCATCGGCTTATTCAGTTGCCAACCGCTAGGTTTATTTTTCATAGTTAATGTAGTTTCGATTTTCTCCGGTTACGGGATCAGGATCATAAGGAAGCGAATCGCCTGTCGGTTTCCGCAATGTATCAAATGCTCTATGGCTATCGGGCAAGTTATCGAAATTAAGACTATCCTTAAACATCCAATAAAACGGATTGATCTTCATGATGCTCGACCAACCTCCCACATCATTCAACGGAATTCTGGAGAACGCATCCTCCGCATACTTTTGCCCGCCCTGTCCCATCTCCGCAAAAGTGTCAGACATTTCCTCTGGTGTTTTGTCTGAAAAATTCGTTTCATCAAAAATTTCATAATACTTCGTAGTTGCCTTGATGCCGGGGATAATCCCTGAGTGTCGGTTGTACGCCCCCCTTATCCAGTTGGAGAACTCGTTTTTGTTTGCAAAGGCATAACTGCTGTTGGCAGCTCCTGCTTCATCCTGAACCGCCTCTATGAAATCTTCCGGAATCTCAAATGTTACTGTCCCATCTTCTAGCATTGAGATGAGTGGTCTTTTGGTGCTTCGTTCTTCATCTACCTGCAAAAATCCCAGCTGTTTGTATTTCTCCACAAATCCGCTTGCATCTGAGAGAAACAATGCTTCATCTGTGTCTTGTCCAAGTTCGAGCAATCGTTCCGATTCAAATTGAGCAAAGAATCGAGCAAATGCTCCAACAGGAGATTCCTCTCCGATACTTATTCTGTGAGCATAGTCGCTTGCCATACCTTTCAGATACCGACCTCCGCCACCACCTGTTCCATCCTCCGGTTTGTAGTAAGGCTTGTTAATGTCATATTGAGTTTTGAGTTCCTTAAAAGTTTTGATTCCCTCCAACGAAGATATATCTATCCCTAGTTCCAATAAAGTCCCCTGAATCGCAGGAAGGGACTGACTTCCGTACTCATCAAAGAGATCAAAAGCTGAGTTCATGCGATCTTTCCGGAGTGTTTCGGCGTACCGCAAACCTTCTTTCATAAATAGTTCCGCCACCTTATACCGCTCCGACTGCTTCTTGTCCCGATAAGTCAAAAACTCCTTAAAATAATCCATTGCCAGTTCCAACTTTTTGGAAGTCATCTTGTTTTTGTCCTCCAGATATTTTTTCTCAATTTCCAAAGATTTACTATCAAACTCGGCTTGAGCCTGCAGGTTTTTTGCCAGCATCTGCTGATTAAAAACCGAATCCTCTGTATCCAAAGCACTTATAGCCTCCTGAAACACCCTCCGATTTCCAATGTACAAAGCCGCCGCCGCAGTAGAATTACCAGCGCCAAACCTCGCCAAAATCACATTCGTTTTCTCATCGGCTGTTTCCAGGATTTCCCTCGCTTTATCTTTCGCTTTCCGCATGGATTCTTCATGGCGTATTCTTTCCGCCTCCAGCAAGGCTTTTTTGGCTTCCAGCCCTGTTTCGTTCAGGGCATTAAGATTATCTCGATAATCCTCAAACCATTTTTCCTGCTCTTCCTCCAGTTCTTTAATGCTTTCCGAGGAGATACCGAATTTCTCGCCGAGTTTCAGGAACGTGTCAGCATCAGCTTCATCCTGAGAATCGTCCTTAAAAAACTGCTTTTGTTGGAATCCCTCCGCCTTTGGAAATGATAGCGTTGGATCACTTTTTTCGAGAAGACTTGATAATCCGCCAACTTGATCAGCAATGTCCGAAATCTTTCGGTTTTCAAAGTCCTTTATTTCTTTATCGGTAGCATTCGTAGCTTCCGCAGCAAAGGTTTCAAATTCAGCTTCTTCTTCCGGCGTGAATGTTCGAATCGGATACAGCTTATTAAATTCCTCACCTCGTATTTGCTTCAATGTTTCTTCCCGATCAGCAATTTTCTTTTTCAGATCTTCCTTTTCCTCCCACTCTTTGTTCGTAATATGATGATGAGGATTCTCGAGCTTCGTCAAACGGAATTGCAAATCCGCCAACGTAGGATCAGAAGCGTCCGTATCAGCAAAATACCAACCGAAAGCCCCATATCGTTGCCTTTTTTTGGGAAGCCCGCCGGATTTGAGAACCGATAAATCCTGTTTCGCCTTTGTGAATTCCTGATATTTCCTTGAAGAAATACGGGATGTTCCATACCCCTCCACTTCCTTTATAAACTTTTCCAAGCGATCGATTTCCTGTTTTCTTTTTTCAGCAGTGATGAATTTGCTCGAATAGCCCTGCTTGATATATTTCTGCCTTTGCACATCTCTATCTGACAAATATTTGCCCTTCACAGTCTGCGCCTGCTTGGTTTTTTGCGCTTCCCCAATTTTTTTCAGACGTTCTTCATGTTCTTTCTGTAGCCTTTCCTGCATTCCTTTTCTGGCTTCATCGGAAGCCAGAGGAGCTTTGAGATCAGGATGCAGAACAAAACTCTTTTTACTTTCCTCCGGATCAGGAGCTTTCCCTCCCTGATAAAAAGTTTTGCTCCTTTTCTGTGAAACGTTTTGGACGTAAGTTTGTCGTTCTTTTTCTACTGCCTCTTTCAAAGCCTGCGTTCTTCTCGCTTGAGGTGTTTTTTTGGTAGCTTCCGCCAGTTCTTTGGCTTTCTGCTTTCTTTGTTCTCCCACTTCTTCCTGAGTGGTCAGCTTCACTCGACCGGAATCCTGCACAGTCCCCAATGGTTTTACCGGAGGAGTTTGCCCAATAAGACGATAATCAGCATCCGAGGCACGCCCCTCCTGTATCCGCTTGAGAGCGGCTTTTTTCTTGAGTTCGAGAACACGTTGAGAAGCACTACTCATGTTTTCAGATTAAGTTTAGGAATCCGGTTCGGTTCTTCCCACAGAACCAAAAGTTGTTATCACATCTGCCACGGAAGCAAAGCCCTTTATTTCCTCTCCGTTTCGCAGATATAGCCCCGGGAGTACAATTTCCAACCCATCCTTTTTCGGGATGGTTTGTTCTATGATCTGATCGGCATAGGTAATCGTCAGGAGCACATCCTCCGTGTGCTTGTTTGAAGCGAACACATACACTTTGTCGAACTTGATATCTAGTTCTCCATCTATGGCAACATGTATGGAGTCGCCGGGAGCGGTAGTGGCATTTATCAGAATGCCTTTCCCATTTGTTGAACCCGAAAGCGGTATTTCTTTGTAAGTCATTTTAAAAAATTAACTAAGACAAGAGACACATAATATCCGTAATGGAGAACTGTTTCGTTGCCCCACTTGCATTAACCACCTCTATAAAAGCCTTTCCTGCATTTATTTCTTTACCAAGAAAGACTGGCGTTAGAACGTCATACGCCACTCCGGATTTAACTGTTTCTCCATTTACTTTTATATCCACTGTTCCCGAAGAAGCGATATAACACCCCTCAGCAACACACAATCCTCCATTGGCGAGACACAAATTTCTATTATCAATACCATCCGGACAAAACGGCAATATAGTCCGCCCTTTCTCCAGGGCTGTTTCATGCTAAATAATTGAATTATATTTTTTAAGTAGTTTATCG
>CAYVJW010000018.1:0-20233 GCA_964451885.1 uncultured Candidatus Peribacteria bacterium
GGATTTTTTTTATCCTCTTATTTATAACATCAGCGCTGTAAAAAAGGAATTACCCGATACATGAAAACGCCTGATTGGCGAACACAATCTACCACGAGAACCAGCTTGACTCTGGTTTTGTCTTAGTCCATTCCCCTTCACAGTATGGTATACCACCGATGAAATCCACTTTCCCTCCTTCAGAAGGACAGTGATATATGGTGCCATCCTTACACTTCTGTCCGCCTCCCTCGGACGTATCCCACGGACACGGAAGTGGGTGATCAAAACCTTTCTTTACAACACCACCAGCTTTTTTCCTTTCTTGTGCCCTGTCCTTTCTTTCTTGTGCCCTGTCCTTTCTTTCTTGTTCCCTGTCCTTTCTTTCTTGTTCCCTGTCCTTACTTCTTTCCCTGTCTGTTACAGGTCTTTCCCCTATCACTCTCCCTCTTACCCTATCCCCTTTATATACTGTTCCTGTCTGCTGCATGGTTCTCTCCGCCTCTGCCCCTCCGCTTGCTTCCTTCCCGAAGGCTGCTTCCATATCCCGGTCCGCCTTTGCCGCTTCTGCGGGAGTTACCTCTCTTTTCTTTCCGTTTTCTGTTACATACCATTTGTCGCTGCCCTCTTTTGTGAATGATTTTTCTCCCGTCCCGGCTCCTGCGGGTGTCACAGAAGGTTTTGCCACTTTTGATACTGCTGAAGCGCTTGGTACCGCGGAAGCCTTCACTGAAACCGCCGATTCGTACTCCCCGGCAGGAACCAGACAACAGTGAAGCTCTGACTTGCAGTCTCTTCCTCCCATTCCCCCGCTGCCGTACTTACATAACCCTCCTTCCTGAGACCGGTCTATATATTTTGCATATTTTGCATGTTTTGGGTTTTTATCACCTACGCAAAGGGCTTTTTCCTCTGTTCCGCAAGGGTTTCCTGCCTCTCCGTTCCTTATACAGCATCGGCCGGATTCACATTTTCCCTCATGCACGACACTATCCCCGTCTCCGCAAGCCCAGGTAAATCCCAAGCTAGAACTAAGACACATCCCCGGTGCCATATCACCGTGAATTCCGGTACATTTCTTGCCTATTCCAGCCTTTGCTGTTTCTCTACAGCATTTATAGTTATCTTTACAATCAATTCCTTTCTGAGAAAAAAGCCCTGTTCCTCCTGCCGCCTCCCAGTCATCCGGGCACCCCAATCCTGATATTTTTTTACATTTTGCTATGTTTTCTTTCGGATAGGTTCCCACCATACCACAAGGTTCATCCGCTCCGGCCATAGGAACACAACACCTATTCTCCCCGCTGCAATCTTTATCTCCCTGAAGGTGAGCTTCGCTACTTGAGCAGAAAGATTTGCATTTTCCAAAATTCTTCCATCCGCATTCTCCGGTGCCCGTGACGGGTTTTTTCGTTGTCTCTTTTGCCCGGGCTTTCGCGGCCGCTCTTTCCCGGGCCTTCTTGGCCGCTCTTTCTCGGGCTTTTGCGGCTGCCGCGGCTTTTGCTTTTCTGATTGCTATTGCCCTGGCATAGGCTGGTGCTTTTTTTGCCGGACAAGTATCCTTGTCCTCCAGTCCGATCGTCACTTCCCTCAGGTCAACTTCAATGTCGTTTAATCCGTCCCCGTCAATGTCCATTCCGGCCTTGGCTCTGGCTTTTACGGGCATATAAGTCATTCCGTTGATGGCAAAAGTTGCTGTGTCCTTTGTAAGTGCGCAGAGGGTTATGGGATATTTTTTTTCTTTTGTCCATTTGGAGGAGATCATTGAAAAATCCTTCGTTTCTCCGATCCCTACCTTTATCTCATCTGACAAACCTCCCAGTTTTTGTTCGGGTTTAAAGTCCAATTCCTCGCCTTTTAGGGGGGGGGTAGGAGCTTTGCCGGTTTTTACTGGCTTTTCGGCCGCTTTTAAATCCGCCTCAGACTTTTTTATGTCACTGGGCGGAGCCCCTTTTGCTGTGGGAGCTTTTTTATTTTCCTCTTCCAAATTCTTCTCTGCCTGCTCTAGTTTCCCTTTTGCGATGGATTTTTTCTTGGCGTAATCCTTTGTTACCGCTTCCTCGCAAGCTTCTACAGTCTTTGAGTTTCCCGCCTCCTTGCAGTTTTTCATCTGTTTCTCTTTGTTTGCATTCACTATTTCTTTTTCTTTCTTTGCCGCTGCAATGCCTTTTTCTGCTGCTTGTTGGCCTTCGGTTTTTGGAACATAGGAGGGGTCTTTTTGGGCTTTCATACCCTCTCGAGCGCTTGTCAAGTCCTGCTCCGCGTTCTCCTTTTTTTTGGCGTAAGTTTTTTTTGTCTGGTTTTGGCAAGTTGCAACAGCCTCTTTGTCTCCCGCTTTTTTACAGCTATCCAGCTGCCCCTGTTCTTCAGCATCCAAGGCTTTTCTTTTCGTTTTCGCAATCGCCACCTTGTTTTCTGCTTGTTTAATTTTCGCATCTTTTGCAGGGGGGGCCGCGGCGGGCTTTGTTGCGGGGGGAACTGGCAAAACTCCCGCATCAGGCTTTTTATCTGTTGTGGGGGTGGTTTTTTCGGGGGTGGTTTCTGCTTCTGCCGACAACTTTCTTACTTTTTCCGTTAGTGAGAATTTTTGTTCTTTATTATCTTTGGTCATGGAGGTTATGGTGTAGAAATTCATGTTATATCCTTCTTTATCTGCGTTTTCATTAAATTTAACGTCAAAGTTCATAGTGGCGTCATCAACGATGAGTAAGTCATCTTTAAAATCAAGTAACCACCCATCCGGTACTATTATGTCGCAAAACGCTCCCGGTGTTTTGGAATTCGTCTGTTTAAATTTTGCTGTGCTTAGGCCGGAAAGCTTACGTTCTATTTCTGCGCATAGTTCGTTAAACTTAAGTTTTATAGAGTCAGTCATTCCTTTGTTATCGATAGTGATCAGTATTAACTCTGTTCCGACTTCTTTTATTGTGATCTCTTTATTATAGATTTCTCCTTTGTCATCAAAGGTGTCAAATTCCATCACCGAAGCGTCCACCCACAACCCCCCTGCGTCCGTCCCCACAAAGTATTTTGGCATTTTTCCGCCTCCTTTGATCGCCGAGATTTTAAATCCATCTGCTTTGAGTCCGTATTTTTTTAATAATGTTTTGTTGCTTGCCAGTGTTGCATTTATATAATTTTTGGCGGATTCTTTTTCCTTTCCTGAGAGAGACGTTTTTGAGGAGGCGTCAGCTTTTTCGGTTGTACTTCTTCCTGTTGTTCCGTCTACTGCTGCTTTTATAGCCGCTGGCAAATCTATCGTACATGGAGTTATGTCTGCCTTCTTATATTTGTCCCCCATGCAAATGGTTTCTATTATATTAAGCGACCTGAGGTCCTCTCCTGCCGTTTCTATCATTACCCTTATTTCCTTTTCTAGTGCCGGCCTCATGGCCGCTGGCAAGTCTCTCGTACATGCCGTTTTGGCTTCCTTCTTATATCGGGCATCGGTGTTGCAACTTCTTTCTATTATACGAAGACTATCAATATTATCGCCAGCCCCTTTTATCATTTTTCTTATTTCCGCTTCTGCCGCGTAAGATGCGAAAGCACTCTCTCCACAACAAAACACCCCCAAACAAAACACCCCCGCCAAAACCCATCGAAATTTACCTATATACCAAAAACCCCGAGGTTTACTCCTTGGGGTTCGAACGGTGCAATGGCCTAAGCAGGCGGACTTGTCATCCCTTCTTATTACATTAAAACAACTTCCCTTTGTCAAACATTTTTTTTTGAATAGGCTTATGAAGCTTGTGTTTTTCATTGTCTAAACCTTGATTTAGTTGATTAGAGGGTTAACAGGATTTCCTTATTCCTTTCTCCCCCCATACCAAAAACCCCAAGATAAAAGCTTGGGGTTCGATTGTACCAGTAAACCTGCTGTAGGAAGTTTGACACCTTTGCCTAAAAGTATAATCGAAACGTTGTATTTTGTCAAAATATTTTATATTCTTTTTGTGCCTTGGTGGTCGGGGGTAGTTGCCGGTGGCCTGGCGGGAAGATTTGACGCCTTTCTTTTGGGGTTCGATTCCCCCTACCTCCATCAAGGCGTTTAGAAATTTAAATATATTTTTTGTGTTTTTCATTGTCTGGTCACAGATTACACGGATTACGTATTTTTTCCACTTGCAGTCTTACGAGAAAGAGAATGTAGTCTAACCAGTTTTGCTTTCTTCGAACTGACTGCTCATTACATGAATAGTCTTCATCTTCATAGCAAAATCGGCTGAATCTTTCAATACATCGGCCTTTCTTTTGGGGGGAATAATAATTCCCACTTTTTTCTGAGGGAATAAATTTTTTACGGTTTTTATACCAGAAAGCAAGTCGCTGTCTCCGGAAATTAAAACCGCTGTATCAAACTTATTTCGTACGGCCAATTCGAAGAGCTTTACAGCTATATTTACATCCGTTTCCTTTTCTTCAAAAGAAATGTACAACTCTCTACAAGTAGCCATGCATTGCCTTCTTCTTTTTCTAAACTTTCCCAAATGCAAGAAAAAATCTTCAGAAGGCAGGTGCTCTATTCGTTTGAGATACTGAATCATTTCACGTGCATCTGACCATCCCCAATGAGGAAAAGCCGAAAAATAATGAATTTCAGAAACATCTTCTCCTTTTTTTAAAAAGTTATAAACCAGCTTCTCTGGGTTTATCCATCTATATGCCCTGTGTTCAGGAACTTTTAAAGCATGGTATAAGTTCAGGCCATCGATCAAAAAGCAAACTCTATTCATCACGAACATTCTACCACAAAAAAAATCCCCGCTCCACGGGGAACGGGGGACTTTGGATCAAGTCCAAAGCGACAGTAACTCAATTGTATCTACAAAAGGGCTAAAAGTCAAATTTTTTATCCCTAGGAATAGCAAGTAGCGAGGGCATTTTATCGATTTTTATATATTTTTTCATTGTCTGGTCACAGATTACACGGATTGTGCGGATTTTTCCATTTTCCTTTGATTTTATTTCCAATATTGTATATACTTAGTTTATCTTTAAGTGAATTTATTATGGAAATTCAGATTGCTAAATGGGGTAACAGTTTGGGAATACGTATACCTCGCCCTTTGGCCGATCAGTTGGGGCTTGAGGATGGAGGAAGGGTAAATTTATCGTTAACGGGGGACTCTATAGTTCTTCGGAAAAAAAAGTATGTTCTGGACGATTTGGTTTCGCAAATAACGCCCGAAAATATGCATAAAGAAATTAATTGGGGAGACTCTGTTGGTAAAGAAATATGGTAAATTCTGATTATATTCCGGCTCGCGGGGATATTATTTGGCTTGATTTTAATCCCCAAAAAGGAAAAGAACAGGCTGGCAAAAGGCCGGCTCTTGTTCTGTCTCCTTATAGCCATAATGCGGCTTCGGGTTTAGTGATTGTTTGCCCTATTACGAGCCGGATAAAAAATTATCCCTTTGAGGTGCCGCTTGATTCTAAATCTGAGGTATCCGGAGCGGTTTTAGTCAATCAAATTAGAAGTATTGATTGGAAAATGCGAAAGACCGAGTACGGAGGAAAAAGCTCTGCAAAAGTATTGGAGGAAGTATTTGGTAGGCTTGATGTTTTGTTGTGAAGGGGATAAACCTTGTTTCTTGTCACGGTGTACAACACCTGAACAGCAGCCCTTCACAATCAGCCCCTTCTTCAACAGCTGTTGAACTTCCGGGACACTTGGTCCATTCTGTCCTCTTGCAAATCCCGGCCTCTTTTCCTGTAGCCGGATCCAATCTTCCGCAAGGATCGTTCCTCCTTCTTTTGCTTATACAACACTTCATTCCCATGTCACAGTTCACTCCGTCTTTGTAATCATCCCAGTCGTCCGGACATACTCCCACAGCAGCGCTTTTACAGGTCCCCAATTCGTCTTCTCCACAATTAATAACTATGTCTTTCCCCGCGGCGTCCCTTCCGGTACAGCATTTAAATCCGCTTGCGCAATCAAGTCCGCTGATTATCGACATTTGATCCCCGGGGCAAGAAAATAATGCTGTGGTTTTCATACATTGTCCTCTTTTTCCGGTCATGTCGTGCACATCCCCACAGGGAGCCCCTTCGTAATCTCCTTTTGGTGCACAACACTTGAGATACTCTCCGCAATCTGCGCCTCCGTGAACGGCTGTTGTTGGTTTTCCGTCGACATCTGGACACATCGGTGGGGTATCCATTATTAAACACGTCCCCTCTTTATTCCCTCCGCATGGTTTATTTAAGCCTGCTTGCTCCACACAACACTTCAACCCTGATCCGCATGATTCTCCTCCCATTATTAGCCATGTTTCCTTCCCCCCGCATTCCTGCTTACAGGTTCCTGCGTTTTCTTTTCCACATTTGAGTACGTCATCTTCACGGGTGCAACATCTCGAGTCTTCGTTCTTACAGTTTGCTCCCCCTGATACTTCTTTTCTTCCAAGTGTCCAACATCCTTCGTTAAAAGTATTGATGCAAAGCCCTTTGGTTTCTAAGCCGTCCGGTTTTAAATCCCCGCAGGGTTTTGTGTCTTCCGCATCCGCTATACAGCAGATTCCTTCTTTACAGCTTGCTCCTCCTTTGATCAGCCATGAAAACCCGTCCCCGCAAGCATTTACTCCACCGGCTTTACATTTTCCTAAGCCCCCTGCTCCACAAGATTTTCCCAATTTTTCCGCTTCTTTGGCACAACAGATTAATTCGCCCGTACATTGGGTTCCTTCTGAAAGTGCATCCCCGTCACAGTCTTTCACGCAGGTTCCCAGGTTGTGTTCTCCGCACTTTTCGGTTTCCCCAACCCTTGGGACACAACAATCCAACCCTCCTGCACATTCTCCCGCTGAATCTTCGGATTCACTGTTTTTGCAGTTATTTCGGCATAGCCCTTTTTCTCCTATTCCGCACTTGTTTTCCAGTGCTCCTGTTTCGTCCAGAAGTGTGCAGCATACGGCATCGCTGTTTAATTTTTTGGCGCATTCGGTTTCTGGCATTTTTGTTTCTTTTTCCTTACAACTCTTCCCCTTCCTACATCCTCCGTCTATTCCAGGATAATTCAGGCTGGTGCATAACTCTAGTTCGGGCTCTTCTGCCGGCGTCGTTTCTGCCGGTTTTCCCGGCGACGGTCCGCCGCCTCCTCCTCCTTTTAGTCCTGTGTTATGCAGGGTCAACTCAATATCCGGTGTTCCATCTCCGTCTAAATCAATCTTTGCCGTACTGCCCTTTTTTACGCCTTTTAATTTTTTTAATTCCGCTGCGGGTATTCCTTTCATGTCAAAGCTGGCACCTCCTGTTGTTACGTCGCTTACGGTCAAGGAAAAGGGGGATGATTTTGTTTTTCCGGAGGGGGTCATGTCAAATGATATCGGCATGCCTTTTATTCCTTGGGTTCTGCTTTTTTCGCCTTTCTTTTTTTGAGGGAAGGTGAGTGTGTTTTTTTTTACGTCTAGGGATTTTGCTTTTGTGTCGGGTGGGGGTACTTTCTCTTTTTTTGAAGGGGGAGGGGGTTTTGCGAGTTCTGTGGGTTTGGGAATCTCTTTTTTGTCTTTTGTTTTTTTTGTGGGATCGGAGGTGACACCCCCTTTTGTTGTAGAAGTTGTTTTGGCAGGAGTTTTGTCTTCCTTTGGCATTGTCGGAAGAGTTTCTTTTTTCTCGGTTGCGGAAGTAGTACCTTCTTTTGGAACACATCTTTTTTCCTTACAACCGTCAACATCTTTGCTCTTTGGTATTGCTTTCTCTTTTTTTCTTGCTTCTTCGACCATTGCGTCTACTTTTACATCTAAACAAGCATCCCTAACATCTTCCCACTTTGCGAGCGCATCTCCCCACGCCTCAATTTCTCCTGCCGTAGCGCCTCTCTTCGGATTTGGTGGCCTGGAGCCTGCCCCGGAAGAAGGACAACTAACGACAGCTTCTTCCTCTTCACTCAGTATTTCCTCAGATAAACCTAATACTTCCGTAACTTGAAGCCCGCTTCTGAAGATTTTGCCACTTGATTTTTCCGTAAATGAGCCCTTATCGGCCTTTCCTTCTAGTATCATCTCCCCGCTTGAATCCGCCTTCGCATCCAAAGTAGTTACGCTAACGCTTATGTTTGCGTTTCCGGAGCTGCTAACTTCTACATTTAATTTTGATGATTCAATTTTTATGTTCTCTATTATTGCCGAACTATCGACTTCTAAATAGGATGTATTCACCGTATTAGCTCCACCGTCTAACTTTGCCGAAGAGCTAAGGGTTATGTTTGAAAAGCTATCTCTGGAAGTATAAGTAAGCACTACCGTTATGTTTTTTGCATTTAATACGCATGGATCTACCCTTATAGAAAGCGTGTTTCCTGATGTTTCAATTTTTATGTTATCCATAATGCCTTTTTCTGCTGTAATAGCCGCCTCACGAGAACTTCCTTTTTTGAGGATCACATCTATGTCATTGCTAACACTAATCTCCGAAAAAGAACTGAGGTTTTTTTCAATTCGAGTTTCCCTGTTCCCGGAAGCCTTGGTACATTGCGTAAACCCTCTAACGGATCCTTCGCAAAAAATAGCCAAAACTACCCCCAACACCCCCACCAAAACCCATCGAAATTTAAATATATTTCTTGTTTTTTTCATCGCCGAGTACAGATTACACGGATTGCGCGGTTTTTTCCAGTCTTCGCTCCCGCAGGGCTGTTGAACCTTGCTTATATTTCTTAATCAACGAACTATCTCCCGAAATTCTATTTCTTGCCGAAGAATATTTCCAGTGTTCTGCCTGTTCCACATACCCCTTTCTCACGGGATTTAAATGAATAGAATAGTCAGTCTTTGCTTTTTACTACAAATAATTATAATGCAACATATATTCATAAACACATGTCTTCCCCCAAATACATCTTCGTCACCGGTGGTGTCTGTTCCAGCCTTGGAAAAGGAATAATAGCCGCCAGTACGGCGGCAATTTTAAAATCTGCCGGAATAAAGGTTGCCATCATGAAACTGGATCCCTACCTGAATGTTGATCCGGGCACTATGTCTCCTTTTCAGCATGGCGAAGTATTTGTTTTGGATGACGGGGCTGAAACGGATCTTGATCTGGGACACTATGAGCGTTTTATTGATACTCCGCTTTCCAAATTTTGTTCTGTATCCACGGGACAAATCTATTCTGAAGTTTTGGCCGAAGAGCGTCGTGGGGACTACCTGGGACGGACAATCCAGGTGGTGCCTCATATCACGGGGAAAATTATGGAAAAAATTGAGCTAGCAGCAAAAAAAATGCAAATAGACGTGCTCGTTGCTGAAATTGGCGGAACTGTCGGAGATATCGAAGGAGAACCGTTTTTGGAAGTTATTCGCCAAATGCAAAACAAATTCGGCACCAACGTGCTTTCCATGCACACGACCCTGCTCCCTTATTTGGCCGCCTCAAAAGAATTAAAAACCAAGCCGACCCAGCTGTCCGTGCGAGAACTACGCCGCCTGGGAATCCATCCGGATGTGATTTTCTGCCGAGCAGACGTAAAAATTCCAAAAAATTTACTGAATAAAGTAGCTTATTTTTGTGATGTAAACGAAAGCGCGGTTGTCCCCGCCGAAACAGTAAAAACTATCTATGAGTGCCCGCTCCGTTTTTATAAATACGGGCTGGGAAAACTTCTTTCGGAAAAATTAAATTTAAAAGCATTGCACTATGATCTGGCTAAGTGGGAGGAGGTTGTAGAAAAAATAAAACAATCAAAAGATGAACTATTAATTGGTCTGGCCGGAAAATATAACGAACTGGACGATGCTTATATTTCTGTTATCGAAGCCACCAAAGCCGCCGGGTTTCTCCATAACCGAAAAGTAAAAATAGAATGGATTGATGCTGAAAAGATAGAAGAAAATGATGAGGAAGAACTAGCAAAACTTAAGAAGGTTGAAGGGATTATTGTTCCAGGAGGATTTGGAAATAGAGGAATTGAGGGGAAAATCCAAGTAGCCAGATATTGCCGGAAAAGCAATACTCCCTATCTCGGTCTCTGCCTTGGCTCGCAAATTATGGCAATTGAGTTTGCCCGTAACGTATTGGACATTAAAGATGCCACAAGCGAAGAATTTGATGAAGAAAATTTGTCCAAAAACCATGTAGTGCACTTTATCCCTGAACAACGAAAAATATTAAAAAAAGGAGGAACCATGCGACTCGGCGCATATCCGTGTGTTTTGAAGAAAGAAAGTATCTCAGCGCGTCTTTATAAAAAGGAGGGAATTTCCGAACGGCACAGACACCGATACGAGTTTAACAACGCTTACCTCAAAGATTTTGAAAAAAACGGATTCATTATTTCCGGAGTCTCTCCAGATAATTCGCTAGTAGAAATCGTAGAAATCCCGAAGCACAAATTCATGATCGGTTCTCAGTTTCACCCGGAATTTTTAAGCCTCCCGTTTCGGCCTCACCCACTATTTCGAGGGTTTGTGGAGGCGTGCTTAGAAGAAGGAAACCCCAAGACTAAAATTTTTTATAAATCTATATAATGCAAATCTGAGCGAACTTGAACATGTTATTTTATCTCTCACCCTAAGTAGGCTGCTTGACGTGTGTAAGCGGGAGATAATTATCAGCACAAAAAACCTTGCTTTTTATAATATGTTTATATAACGTGCAACCCAATGGATCTAGGCAAATTAAATTTTATTATCGAAAGAATTAAAAAAGATATATCTTGCCCTAACTGTAAGGCCTTTTTTCAAGAGAAAGATGTAGATATTACTTCTATACGCAATAATGAAATAGAATTGTGTTCCACCTGCCATACCTGCCATATAAAAGCAAAAATCCTGGCCACAGTCGAAGTACACTCAAAACAAATCCCCCCTCACACGATCTCAAGAAAAAACAAAAGCCTATCTCCTGCTTCTATTCGAGGGCTATCTCAAAAATTAAAAAAATTAAACGGGAATGTTAAGGATTTGTTTAAAGAAGAATAAAAATGAAAAATTTTCTGACAGGAGTTCTTTTGTCTTTAGGAATTTTTTTCTTTTTTGATGAAATCCAAGATTACTGGAAAAACCTAAACGTTCAAAACAAATTAACCAAGCTTAATAATTTTAATAAAGAAGAGCTTGATGAAAAAATCATAAAGTTAAAAGCCCAGATCTTTGAAATCCAAGAAAATTTGGAAACAAAAAAGGATAAAGGAATGAAAAAAGCTCGTGAAATAAAAGAGGCTTTAATAGAGGCACAACAAGCCATCTCTGAATTTCAACAAGCTGTTAAAAAGATTCAAGAAGCAAGACACAAGATTCAAGAGGCAATATAATAGAAATTCTAAGCTCTATCTACAGAAAATGAGTATCAACTTCTTTGCAGAGGAGAGAGCGAATAGAGAGATTTGAGTCAGACATTGTAAAAAAAAGTTAAAAAGTACTAAAATATCCACCAAAAATGATTGGGCGGTTTTAGAAAAGTCAACTTTTTTTGTTTTTTTTAGACTTTTTTTCGGGAATTTCAAATACAGACTATATCAATCGCATAAAGGCGTAATTAGATTTTGGTGTTTTAATATTGCCGATTCTCCAGTTTATTTGACTTCCCCCTTTTTTTCTTTATGCTATTTTCGCTTTTTGGCTTTGTTATCTGTCCAGGCGCATATGGAAACGTTGGCTGAAAAGATGTAATACTTTTATTTACCATGCGCTATACGAAAAAATGCCAAAAGCTATGCAAGACCTCCTTGCCCAAAAAGACGGACCGAGGATTGTTTCTTTTAATTATGGAGAATCTATTAAAGGAACGGTAATAGATATTAATCCGTCCCGGATTTTATTGGAACTTCCTGGGGGGGCAACGGGAATTATTACAAAAAAAGAAGCGGGAAAATATGTTTCTGAAGATATTTCGGCAGGAATGGATATACAAGCCGTTGTTCTTAATCCTGAAAATGATGCAGGACTGGTCGTATTATCCCTTCGCCGGGCTTCTTTGGATATGGCTTGGGCAGAATTAAATCAGCTATTCATAGATGGTAGAATAATAAAAATAAAGATTGAGGAAGCCAATAAAGGCGGATTAATAGGCCGCTATAAAGGCTTAAAGGGGTTTTTACCGGTTTCCCAGTTAACCCCGCTAAATTACCCGCGCGTCCCCGACGGAAGTGGGGCAGCAATATTGAGAAAGCTTGAGCAACATATAGGTAAAACTTTTGCTGTACGTTTAATTAATGTAAACAGAGAAGAGAAAAGAGTTATTCTTTCTGAAAAAGCAGCTCATGATGAGCAAATAGAACAGACCCTGCAAAATCTTAATGAAGGCGATGTTATAGACGGAGTGGTTTCGGGAGTAATGAAATTTGGAATTTTTGTTACCTTTGGAGGTGTTGAGGGGCTGGTTCATTTGTCTGAATTAGATTGGTCACATGTTTCTGACCCGGCAAAAAAATATTCAATAGGAGACAGAGTTAAGGTTTTAGTAATAGGAAAAGACGGAGATAAACTCTCTTTTTCTATTAAACGCCTAACTACAGATCCATGGATAAAGAAAGTAGAAGAATTCTCTGTTGGAGAAACAGTAAAAGGAAAAGTTGTCCGGTGGAATCAAAATGGTGTGTTTATTGAAGTACAAACAGATGTGCAGGGATTATTTTCCCTGGCTCAGTTTAAGGTTGAAAGACACTCTGAGTTAAAAGTGTCAGAAGGAATGGAAATGACAGGAAAAATCACCGAAATCAACTTTAATTCTCACCGGTTGGAACTCGAAAAAAGCTAGTTTATGAGCTATAAAAAACTTATTTATGTTTTCCGGAAAAGAAACCATCGCTGATATATTAGAAAAATTGCCGGAGGCGCGAGAAATCCTCGCTGCCCATGGATTGCGTTGCGCGGGGTGCTTTATAAATACATATGAAACACTTGAACAAGGATGCACGGGGCATGGTTTTTCTTTTAAAGAATTTAAAAGGTTATTAAAAGATTTAAATGACTGTGCCAATGATGAAATACAATGAAAACAATCTTCCTTGCTGCCGGACAAAGTTCTCGAACAGAACCAATTTCTAATAAAAATTTTTTAGAATTCTGTGGTGAACCACTTTTTATTAAGCTACTTAAAAATGCGAAAAAAGGAGGGCTTTCTGATTTTATTTTAGTAGCCCAAGAAAGTAATGCGACAAAATATAAAAAATTATTAAATCATTTTAAATTTACAGCTGAAGTTGTAATACAGAAAAGATTAGAAGAAGGACAAGCAGGGGGTGTTAAGATAGGATTAAAAAAAGTTCCGGATAACGAACCGGTTTTTGTCCTTGGGGGTAATGATTTAATTGCCCCAGAAACATATAAAAATATTATAAAACAATCTAAAGGAATAGACGGAGCGATTCTTGCAAAAAAAATAAAGCAGTATTTCCCCGGCGGATACCTGCAGATAGATAATAAAAAAAAAATTTCCCGAATTATTGAAAAACCGGGAAAAGGAAATGAACCTTCTGATTTAATAAATATTGTTGCCCATTTTTTTACGCGTGCGAAAGATTTTAAAACTGCTTTAAGAGAAGCGAAGTCAAAAAACGATGATGTTTATGAAATAGCGCTTCAAAACTTATTTAGGGAAAAAAACTTTATAGCGGTAGAATACCGAGATATTTGGAAAACAATTAAATACTCATGGCACATACTGGATATGATGGACTTTTATTTAAATACACAAAAAAACTATATATCCAATACAGCAAAAATAGCAAAAAACGCCACATTAAAAGGGGAAAATATCATTATCTCAGATAACGTAAAAATTTATGAAAATTCTACTATACAAGGCCCTTGTTTTATTGGGAAGAATTCAATTATTGGAAATAACGCACTTATAAGAAATTCAATGATAGGTAGTAAATGCACTATCGGTTTTAACACGGAAATAGCCAGAAGTTATCTGGCTGGGAATATAACAACACATTTTGCTTATATCGGAGACTCTATAATAGATGAAAATGTTAACTTTGGTGCATTCTCATGTACCGCAAACCTACGCCTCGACAAAAAAAATATTAGAGTTGAAATAAGAAAAGAAAAACTGGATTCAAAACGTAGAAAACTCGGCGCAATTGTTGGAAAAGGATCTCAAATAGGAGTTCATGCAAAACTAATGCCGGGAATAAAATTAAAGAAAGACAGCCTTGTGTTACCGGGGGAAGTGATGAAATAATACTCTATTTGTTCGATTAACAAATACAAAAGAATTCATATATTATTCTGTCTTTTGTGAACAAATAATCATAAAGTTTTCCACAAGAATGTAAAAACATCAAGAAAAAAAACATCGCTCAAAAACACTCCCAATACGAAAGAAAAAATAATGAATAACAATTTTATAAAAACGCAGAAAAATATTATTAATTGACAGGTATCTTTTTCCTATTTTACGCACACTAATAAAAAGAAAAAAGGGAGGAAAAGGTTTTCCTTATATTTTCTTTCTTACTTCTATATATAAATATATATTTTTTAAAACACATACAATAATAAGAAAAAAGGAAAGAATTAAGAAAAAATTTGACTTTATTATAAAAATTATTATGCTTTGCGCACATTTTATCGAATGCATCTAGTTACTATCTCTTATTTTCAAACAGAAGTAAGAGGAGCTAGAATTCGTTTATTTTAAGGCTTTGTGTATGGTTAATAAAAACATTCGGTTTCCCTCCAAGCTTACTCCTACAAAAGAAAATAACGGACGCTTCTTTTTTACTGATATAGGAAAAGATTTTCCATTTCCTGATTTAATAGAAATCCAGACAAAATCTTACTCCTGGTTTTTAGAAGCCGGAATAAAAGAGCTTTTTTCTGAAATCAATCCAATTGTCGACGCAACAGAAAAAAAATTAAAACTCGAAATAGTGAAACACGAAATCGATGAGCCTAAATATGATCTGGAAGAATGTAAAAAGAAAGGATTGTCTTATGAAGCAGCGATTCGTGCCCATGTTGCGCTAACAAATATAGAAACTGGAGAGATAAAAGAGCAAGATGTCTATTTTGGGCAAATACCATTAATTACAAAAGAAGGTACTTTTATAATCAATGGAATCGAAAGGGTTATTGTTTCTCAAATTGTTAGGTCTCCGGGGATTTTTTATGCAGAAAACCAAACCGTACCGGGGGGCTATCAAGTAAAAATGATTCCAAAAAGAGGGGCGTGGCTGGAAGTTGAGACAGACAAAAAAGGGGTGGTGTGGGTAAAAGTAGACAGAAAAAGAAAAATTCCGGTTTCTATGTTTCTAAGGGCATTTGGTTATTCAACAGATAAGGAAATTATAGATTTATTTAAGGATCAGGAAAAAGGAGTGGAAACGATATTAAAAACTCTTGATAAAGATGAGACTTCAAACGAAAGGGAGGCGTGGCAAGGTGTGTATAAAAGAATTCGTCCAGGGGATTTAGCCACTCCGGATAACGCAAAAAACTTTTTAGAATCAATGTTTTTTGATTATAAAAAGTATGATCTCGGACCAATTGCAAGATATAAGATAAATAAGCGCTTCGATTTGAAGACGAAAGATAATGAAGAAGGAAGAATTTTTAAAATAGAAGACTTTATTGAAATGATCCGAGGAATTATCAAGTTGTCTGGTAAAAAAGATGAAATAGATGATATAGATCACTTAGGAAATAGGCGGATCCGTGGTGTTGGTGAATTGGTTCAAAATAAGTTTCGTGTTGGATTATTCAGAACAGAAAGAATTGTTCGCGACCGAATGAGTATTGTTGATCTGGAAACAGTAACCCCGACCCAGCTTATAAATTGTCGGCCGATTACAGCAGCGATGCATGAGTTTTTTGCCTCATCTCAATTGTCTCAATTTATGGATCAAACCAATCCTCTTGCGGCACTTGAACACAGGCGGAGAATTTCAGCCATGGGGCCGGGAGGGCTGTCCCGAGAAAGGGCATCTTTTGAAGTCCGTGACGTTCACCCCTCTCATTACGGGAGAATTTGTCCGGTTACTACTCCGGAAGGGCCAAACATAGGATTGGTATTACATTTGGCAGCTTACGCAAAAGTTAATCAATTTGGTTTTATTGAAACACCGTATCGCCTGATAAAGAGAACTTTGAGGAATGATGGGAAAGCAGCAATAGATATGTTTGCAGGAGAAGACATAATAGACGGAAAGAAAGTATTAGTGAAAAAAAGAGAACGAATAACAAAAGACGCAGCGGGAAAACTAGCGAAAGTGAAATCTTTAAAAGAAGTGCCGGTATGGCCATATATTTCAGATGAAGTAATATATTATGATGCGGACTCCGAGCGAAATATGTGTATCGCACAAGCAAATTCTGCGGTGGACGAAAACGGGCAATTTATAAACGACCAAATATCGGCACGAAAAAATTTCGAAGCGGGCTCGTACTATATTGACGAGATAACACATATTGATATTTCTCCAAAACAGATTATCTCGCTTTCAACCTCTCTTATTTCTTTTCTGGAACATGATGATAATACAAGGGCGCTGATGGGATCAAATATGCAGAGACAAGCAGTGCCATTAATTTCTCCAGAATCCCCGCTTATAGGAACCGGAATGGAAGGAATTACTTCGGCCGGGGAGAGTATCAGGGCTCCGGAAGCCGGAGAGATAAAAAAAGCCGATGCCCAGGGGGTTATGTTTATCGGGAAATCAGGGAAAAAAGAGTATTTTTCGGCGGTGAATTTCGCAAGAACAAATCAGTCTACATGTATAAATCAACGAGTATGCGTAGAGGGGGGGGATAAAGTTAAAAAAGACGATATACTCATAGACGGGGCATCAGTACAAGACGGCGAAATTGCATTGGGGTGTAACTTACTGGTGGCCTATATGTCATGGGAAGGATATAACTTTGAAGACGCGGTTATTGTCTCTGACAGGGTAGTGAGGGAAGGATTATTTAATTCGATACATATAGAGCGATACGAGATAGACGTAAGAGATACAAAATTAGGCGCGGAAGAATTAACGGCAGATATTCCCAATGTAGCCGTATCAAAATTAAAGGATCTGGACGAAAGCGGATTAGTTAGGGTTGGGGCGACGGCTCTTGCCGGAGACATACTTGCTGGAAAAGTAACTCCGAAAGGGGAAACAGAATTAACAGCCGAAGATAGGCTGCTTCGGGCAATTTTCGGTGAAAAAGCACATGACGTAAAAGATTCTTCTTTACGCCTTCCTAGAGGCTCGGGAGGAAAAGTAATTGAAGTACAAGTTTTAGATAGAGGAAAAGGAGACGATCTACCAACAGGTGTTTTACAGAGGATACAAGTAAAAGTTGCTCAGATGAGACATCTGGAAGCAGGGGATAAAATGGCAGGAAGGCATGGAAACAAGGGGGTGATATCTAAAATTGTGCCGATAGAAAACATGCCGCACATGGAGGATGGAACCCCGGTAGACATAATTTTAAACCCATTAGGGGTCTCCTCTCGCATGAATATCGGGCAAATACTCGAAACACATTTAGGGTTGGCGGCAGAAAAAATAAAAATAAAAGTAGCCACTCCCGCCTTGGGAGGGATAAAAATCGATAAAATAAATAATTTCTTAAAGGAAACTGGGGTACCGGAAGACGGGAAATTCCAATTATATGACGGGCAGACGGGAGAACCGTTTGACCACACCGTGACAGTCGGGATAGTCTATATGTTAAAATTAATCCATTTAGTGGAAGACAAAATACACGCCCGGTCAGTAGGACCGTATTCATTAGTAACACAACAGCCATTAGGCGGAAAGGCGCAAAACGGAGGACAAAGGTTTGGAGAGATGGAAGTGTGGGCACTAGAGGCTTATGCGGCCTCATACACGCTTCAGGAGATGCTGACTATAAAATCAGATGATGTACACGGAAGAGCTAGGGCTTATGAAGCAATCGTAAAAGATGAAGCAATTGAGTCAGTAACAATTCCGGAATCATTTAATGTGTTAATAAAAGAACTACAGTCTTTAGGGCTTAAGGTTGAATTGTTAAAAAAGGGAGAGGTTGAAAAAGGGGAAATAATGATAGAATCAGAAGATGAACCAGAAAAAGATCTTATAGAACAATCGTCTGATGCAAAAATGGTGATGGATGAAGCAGAAATACCTCAAGATCCGGGGATTTCGGTTGAAGAAGCGGGTGATGAAGGGGAGGTGGAGAAGGAAGTGGTGTAAAAAGCGCGCATCGTATAGTGGCTATTACACGGCCTTGCCAAGGCTGAGACACGGGTTCAATTCCCGTTGCGCGCTCCATCGTCGGAAGAAACTCCATGTCTACGTCCCTCCTAGGGTCGAGACTTCGCTTATTCCATTTCTTCCTCCTCTCAAATTTGAATCTTTAGGGATTAAAATTTGGGTTTTAGAACAAAAAACACAATACTTAGTACATGATCAAATCTCCCGAAGAAATCGAAATAATGAGGTATGCCGGGAAAATACTTCAGGCGGCCCAAAGGGGAGTGAAGGAGCTTTGTCGGCCGGGGATGATACTTAAAGAACTAGATAAAGTGGCAGAGGATATAATACGGGAACATAGAGCGCTTCCTGGTTTTAAAGGATATAAAGGGTTTCCGGCTACGCTTTGTACAATGATAAATTCGGAAGTGGTACATGGGATTCCGGATAACCGAAAACTAAAAGAAGGGGATTTATTCTCTGTTGATTGCGGGGTGATATGGAAAGGGTTTTATTCTGATGCTGCCTTTTCTCTTATAATAGGCGGAGATAATTTAAACCCAGAAAGGGCCAGATTTTCAAATTGTGTGAGAGACGCCTTACTTGCAGGATGTAAAGCGGCAAAAGCAGGGAATTATGTGGGGGACATAGGGTACACAGTAGAGCATATTATTAAAAAAGGAGGATATTCTATCTGTAAGCAATATACAGGGCACGGGCTAGGAAAAGAGCTTTGGGAAGAACCTTCAATATTTAACTATGGAAAACCAAAAACAGGGAAAAAACTGGAAGCGGGGATGACTATTGCCATTGAACCGATAGTTACTAAAGGGAACCCAAAAACAAAAGTTCTAAAAGACGGTTGGACGGTGGTGACAGTTGATGGGCGCGATGCCTGCCAATGGGAGCACTGCGGGGTGGTGACGGAGAAAGGGTTGGAGATATTCGCGTAGTGAGTTTCTTTTGAAATTTTAAATTTATAATTTTTATTATGAAAATTGCTCCATCCATCCTCGATGCAAACTTCCAACACCTTCAATCCGAAATAAATTCTATTCAACAGGCGGATAGAATTCATCTGGATATTATGGATGGACAATATGTCCCAGGAATTACTTTTGGAGCCCCTATTTTAAAACACATTAATTTCCCGGTAGAGACAGAAGCCCACCTAATGATAAGCGACCCGGAAACTCAATTCGAAGCCTTTGAGAAATTAGGGGTTTCCGGAATTACATTTCACATAGAAAACACCGGAAACACAAAAACAATTAACCTTTTAAATAATCTAAAAATACGGAAAAGCCGAGCCGGAATTTGTGTAGATGGTCATACCTCCTCAGAAATATTATCGGACGAAATTTTAAGAATGGCTAATCAAATTTTATTTATGTCGGTTAAAGCTGGAAAAGGAGGACAAAAATTCATGCCAGATGTATTGGAAAAAATAAAAGACGTGCGAAACAGAGGATTTAAAGGAGAGATAGAGGTGGACGGGGGAGTGAATTTAGAAAATGCGAAAGACTTAAAAAAAGCTGGGGCTGATATAGTGGTAGTAGGAAGTTTTATAATGAAAAAACAGCCAGAGGAACGGGAGAGTATTATAAAAGCCTTTCAGAAAATTTAATCCCTCCTTCTCTTTTATAAACATTATAAGACGAAGTTGGCTCTCAATTCCAATCTTTCCCCTTTTTAATTACAAAAAGATTTCAACCGGATTTTAAATCCACTTTTCGCTTGTTTTAGCCAAAAAATAGCCTCCTTTTTTTTATTTCGTGCCTAGAACCTACCCCCTCATCAAATAAATTTACTCATTTTTCTATCAAAGTAAAATGAATTATCAGCAAAGTCGTTCCTAGAAAAACAGATTATTTTCGAGTTGTCGGCATCAGTTAGCCAAAACAGCGTTTAAAACCCGTTCAACTTGAAGTGGCGGTAGAATCTGGGGGAAGGGGTAAGTTTTAAGAGGCTTCGATATTATTCGGCAATAACTCTAATGCAAATCTGAGTGAATTTGAACATGTTATTTTATCGTTCCCCCTTAATTCACAACACTGTTTTACGACCTCAATCTCTATTAATCGAAAAACTGGGAGTGCGCCTAATTCCAACCATCCTGAATCTGTTTTA
>CAYVJW010000019.1:0-19286 GCA_964451885.1 uncultured Candidatus Peribacteria bacterium
CATTGATTTTGAAATAACGCGCCGAAATTACGTGTTTATGGAGACTCCTTAGTGTTGTTAATATTCTCGACATGCTTAATTTGTCACATATTTTACATGAAAAAAGAATTGACATGCTAAAAAAAACACTAAGGATGTGATTGTTTTGTATCCAATTATATGAAATTATGGAATTCAGAATTGACGGCTTTCCTGACCATGCTCCTGACGAATATACAGATCTTGACTCAATCGCAGGTATTCTTTTTTCATCGTACTTGGCATTAAAGAGAGAAGATAGAATCAATCCATTAATAGATTCTGATATAAGAAGAATCCGAGAAAAATTTTCGCAGATACAATTTTCTGACTATTGGGCAGATTTATTCGAAAAATTTAAAGTTAGTAATTCTGATGTAGTAGGTCATTTTTCTCATAGAATTTTTCAGCATATTGAGAAATATGTAGGTAATGACTGTTTGATAGCAATCGCGGAAGAATTAGGATCGATGTTTCCATTTCAAATGTTTTCAGCAAATTTTGACGTTCCGGATGTTGAAATTGATAAAAAGAATTCCCCTGATTTGAAAAAATTCCTCATAGATCTTAGGAATTCGTTTAAGCAACAATCTTCAAAATTTCCGCCATTTGCGTGTGGTTCACTTAGAATTTCCGTTGGTTGGTTAAAACTTGCCGCTCATTTAGCAATTAATAGACCAAAGAAGCACGCTGAAATTTTTCGGGAAGTGGAAAGTGCTTCTCGTTCAACACAAGAATTCTGGAACGCTCTACTTAATCAGGATCATCCGGCAGATGACGGGAAATCTTCAGTTTTTAGACGAAATGAAAATATTGCAGTTGTTTCAGTTGTCGCAAAAATATTAGCAAAGCATTTTCCAGAGATTGTTGTAAGTCAGTTGTTAGATTTAAATACAGAGATGAAAAGAGCTTTTGGACCTGCAAATAATACTATATCAACTGAAGCACGTAAGGTTTTGCTAGATAGAATTACATATTTAACAGAAAATAGACAGAAAACAAGATCTTGTGCGAAGGACTTTTTAGTTTATTAATTTATTTTTTTAATTTCCGTGAATACTATTTTTTTGCCTTTTTTTCAATTTTCGTAACCACTCCGGTACTTTTCACCAGATAATCATCAAGAACGGCTGAAACTTCTACTTTTTTGATGAGTGTTAGTAGTTTTTTTACCAGTACTTTGGGATCGGATGAAAAAACTATTCGATTTGTCACTTTCCTGTGGGAATATTTTATTATTTCTTTTATATGTGATCCGATTCCGTTGTGTCCGCTTAATATTCCGATTGGTTTTCCTTCGGCATAAGCTATAGTGAATTCGTTTAGGGTTCCGATTCCGCCGGGGAGGATTATAACGCCGTTAGATGAGCGGACGTTTATCAGGGAGTGGTGTAGTACTCCTAGACCTGTGAATAAAAATCCGTCATAATGTTCTATTGGAGATTTGTATTTTTTTAGGTGAGAGATGATGGAAATGGCTGGAGAAATCCCATATGTTTTACCTCCGGATGCCCTTGCTGCTTTTGCGGCTTCGTCTGGCAGTCCGGGGCCTGTTCCAGTGACCAGTATTGCTTTATTTATGGCTACTTGCCGTCCTATTTCTCGGGAGGTTTTTATGTTTTTTTTACTTTTTATCATGCAGCCGGATGCGGAACCGGCTATGCATATGCGGGGTTCGTAATGCGGGATGATATCAAATATGTTTTTTGCTTTTGTCATTTTTTTGTTTTCTGTTTATGATAATAGAATCAGAAGAACAACACAAAGAGATTACTTGTCAAGCCTCTAGATATCATTCTTTTCCCCATGATAAGTAGTATATAAATAATTCGTCTGAGCGGGGAATTCTGCGGCAAGTGTATCGATTTGTTTCGTTACGGGCTGAATCTTGTATTTTGTCCTCAATTTCCGTATTTCTTCGAATTTTTTATGAGTGAGTCGGGCAATTTCCGGGTCGGAAAAACCAAGTTTTTTGGATTCTCTTAAGTTTGTCTCAATGAGGGATTCTTTTTGCAGTTTTTGTCCGTGATTAGTGATTCGTTCAATTTGATACAGAAACCATCGGTCGATTTTTGTCATTTCCCATATTTCTTCTACGGAAAATGTTTTTTTCCAGAGGCCTTGGGCGATGGCGAATATGCGGAGGGGGGAGGGGACGCGTATGGCTTCTTTCAGTTCTTTTTTGTTTTTAAACTTTACAGGAGAATCCAATATGCCTTCCGAGCTGATGGCCAACATTCTTATAGCTTTTTGAACGCATTCGGGAAAAGTTCTGCCCAGGGCCATTACTTCTCCGACGGATTTCATTTCGGCGGAGATTTCGTGGGATACTTTTCGGAATTTTTGCAGATCCCAGCGCGGTATTTTTAGGGCTATATAGTCAAGTGCCGGTTCAAAGAATGAGGTCGTGACTTTTGTTATGGCGTTGGGGATTTCGGGGAGGGATTTGCCGATAATTATCTCTGCAGCTATTGCGGCCAGGGGGTATCCGGTGGCTTTTGAGGCGAGGGCGGAGCTTCGGGAAAGTCGTGCGTTGACTTCGATTACGCGATATTCATGTGGATCGTTTGGATCCAGGGCGTACTGAATATTGCATTCGCCTATAATACCCAGGTGGCGGATGGTTTTTATGGCTATGGTTCTCAGTATTTGGTACTCTTGGTTGGAGAGGGTCATGGAGGGGGATATCACGATGGATTCTCCGGTGTGAATACCGAGCGGATCGAAGTTTTCCATATTTACGACGGTGATGGCGTTGTCTTTTGTATCGCGCACTACTTCGTATTCGATTTCTTTCCAGCCTCTGAGGTCTTCTTCGACTAATAATTGGTTAGAAAAGGCAAAGGCTTCTTTCGCCATTTGTTCGAATGAATCTTCATTTTCACAAAATCCCGACCCTTTTCCGCCCAACGCAAATCCGGCTCGCATAATGAGTGGGAATCCTATTTTATTAGCGGCGGCTTTGGCGTTTTTTATGTTTTCTGCAGCAATGGAACGGGGGGTTTTTACGTCGATTTCTTTGAGTTTTTTAACAAAAATTTCCCGGTCTTCAGTAGCCTGGATAACGGAGACAGGCGTGCCCAGGACTTTTATGCCGTATTTTTTGAGAATACCTTTTTCTTTGAGTTTTAGGCCGCAGTTGAGAGCTGTTTGTCCGCCGAAGGAGAGGGCTAAAGCATCCGGTTTTTCGCGGACGATTACTTTTTCGACGAATTCGGTGGTGATGGGGAGGAAATATACTTTGTCGGCTGTAGTTTCTTTTGAGGCAAAGGATTCGGGGTCGGTTTGGACGGTAGCGATGTTTGGGTTGACGAGTATGACTTCGTGTCCGGCGGTTTTGAAGGTTTTGATGGCTTGTGAGCCGGAGTAGTCAAATTCGCCTGCTTCACCGATTTTTAGAGCTCCCGATCCCAAGAGAAGGATTTTCATCGATGCTGATTGTAATGATGAAGAGGGGGATTATCAATTACAAATTTGAATTTTTTCGAAATGTTATCAAATGTTGGATAAATTCATCAATGTTTACTTTTTTTATCTGAGATTGATTCCAGTTTGTGTACAAATGAACGGCAAGATAAAATTCGTCTAAAACGCCTATTTTGCTTTTATCTTTAAGCAGGCTTTCCAAATAATCGGGAGTATTAAATTCTGCTTCAACTTTTGCTCTTAATTTTTCCGTTTGTTCCTCATAATTTCCAACGGTTGGCAGTTCATATTTTAAAAGTAATCTAATAAAAGCGCTTGGATTAGCAATTTCTATTGTGGCAGTTTTGGTTTTTTCAAGTTTTTCGGCTACTGGAGCAGGATACATATCCAGATTTTGCTTCCTTAATTCATGATGTTTTAAAAGAACTCGATGATGTTTTTCTACAAAAAAATAATCAAATTCCAGCAGTATTGCTGCACTTTCGATAGGTAAAGTTTGGAGTATGAAATAAGAAATGGTTTTTGAAGGTTGTGCTAGGAGTAAATTTTTTATTTTTGATATCAATTGCGCTTCTTCCAAATGTTCAATATCTGTTATTATACCTCCAAAGTGTTCCCATACGTGTTTCAGGATGATTCTCCATTGGGGAGTTGAGTTTTCTGTGGGATGATTTTGCATTATTAAATTTGGTTGTAAAATGTAATCCACTTATATATAAAAAATAACAAAATGTCAATATTTACTAGTATTTTATATTGTTTATAATCTGTGTTAAACATGCAAAAAAATTACGATCATTTCGATTCTGAAAAAAATATATATGCACAATGGGAAAAGTCTGGGCGGATGCGAGGGGACGCAAATTCTGATAGGCCGCCGTTTGTCATTTCATTGCCACCGCCAAATGTTACGGGGCAGCTGCATCTTGGGCATGCGGCTATGCTGGCGATTGAGGACATTCTAATCCGTTTTAAACGTATGAATGGATATGAATCCCTTTGGGTTCCGGGGACGGATCATGCTGCTATAGCTACGGAGAATGTAGTGATCAAGCATTTGGGGCTGAAATCCCGGGAGGAACTCAGCCGGGAGGATTTTTTAGCGGAATGTCGGAAGTTTGCGGCGGAGAAACATGATACGATTATCAACCAGACGAAAAAGATGGGGTCGTGGCTCGATTGGTCGCGGGAGGCGTATACTTTTGATGAAGCTCGAAATCACGCAGTAAATACGATTTTTAAGCAGCTTTATGATGATGGCTTAATCGTTCGGGGGCATCGAATGATTAACTGGTCCACGGGAGCTCAGTCTGTGCTGGCGGATGATGAGCTGGACTGGGAGGAGAGGAAAGAGTCTTTTTTTTATATCAAATGTGGGCCATTTATTATCGGGACGGCTAGGGCGGAGACTAAGTGTTCGGATTCTCCGATTATTGTTAATCCGCATGGAACGTACTTAAAATTAATTAGAAATTCTCATTCGAGTCCGATCGAAGCTCTTCCCTCAGAGTCGAGGACTAAATTTAAAATTAAAAATAATGAAGAGGAGTATTTAATTCTTTCGAAGTATGCTTGGGAGCATGATAAGTTGTTTGCAAATTTGAGGGAAGAATATGAAGTGGTGGAAGAAGTAGTAGGGAGGGATTTGGTGGGGCAGAAATTTGAGTATGAAACTTATGCGGGGAAGCGTAAATTTTGGGTTATTGCTGATTTTATGATTGATATGGAGAAGGGGAGTGGGGCTATGACTATTTCTGCGAGTCATTCGGAGGATGACTATGAGTTGGCGACTCGATTGAATTTGAAAGAGCTTTTTTTCACAAAAATAGATCTCAACGGTCGTATGACGAGTATGGCGGGGAAGTGTGAGGGATTGACTGTTGAGGAGGCGAGAAAGAAGGCTGTGGAGATTATGCGGAAAAAAGGATTGCTTATTTCGGAAAATAAAAATTATATGCATCGGGTGCCTCTCTGTTATCGGAGTAATTGTGTAGTGGAGCCGATGGTTTCCCAACAGTGGTTTATATCGGTGGAGAAAGAGTTTATGGATAAGTGGTCAAGAAAGAAGACGACTTTAAAAAAGTTAACTCAGGAAGCGGTTCGTGATGGACATGTAAAGATAATCCCAAAACACTTTGAAAAGACTTATTTCCAATGGATTGATAATCTGCGTGATTGGTGTATCTCTCGTCAGATCTGGTGTGGACATCGGATTCCGGTGTGGTATGATGAAGAAGGAGAGATTCATTTGCCGGAAGAAAGAATTGTTATTCTAGCTCGGCATGGAGAAAGTGAGTGGAATAAGAACAAAATTATTCAAGGCGCTTACAAGGAGGGGAATCCGCTTACAGGGAAGGGGATGAAACAAGCCAAAAAGCTTGCTCAATCTTTAAAAGCAAAAGGGATTACAAAAATTATTGCTTCGGACTTGGAACGGGCGAAACAAACATCAGAAATTATTGCAAAAGAACTGGATTTGGAAGTAGAAATCTGGCCGGAACTCAGGGAAGTTGGTTTTGGGGAATTTGAAGGTGGGACGTATTCAGACTATGCGGGAAAGGAAGTTTCAGAATTTGAATATTCAGTAATGGCTGAAAAAATTGTAAATAAGGATCCGGAAATGGAGTCTTTGGAGTCTATTTATGAACGCATTCAAAAAGCTGATAAGAAATTTAAGAAACTTAATACTAGTGAGAAAGTTTTAGTTATTTCTCATGGAGCATTTCTTGGATTCATGCATGCGTTAAGAAAAGATGTACCTAAGACGCATTTAATCGAATTTTTTAAATCATGGGATCCTAGGAATGGAGAATTTCAAGCGTTAACGGTATTAATAAATCCACAAGGAAAAAATCTAAAACAAGATGAGGATACGCTTGATACTTGGTTTTCCAGTGCTTTGTGGCCATTCTCTATATTGGGTTGGCCCAATGAATCAGATCCGGATTTTCAGAAATTTTATCCTAATGATGTGCTCGAAACTGGCCATGATATTTTGTTTTTTTGGGTAGCGCGCATGATTATGTTTGGCCGATATGCTACGGGAAAATATCCGTTTCATACGACTTATTTGCATGGACTTGTTTGTGATGAGCATGGAAAAAAGATGTCCAAATCTAAAGGAAATGGGATTGATCCGTTGGAGGTGATTAAAGAATATGGAGCCGATGCGGTTCGCCTTTCACTGGTAATTGGAACTTCTCCCGGAAACCCGATTCCGTTGGGGAAGGCGAAGATTTCTGGGTATAGATACTTTGTAAATAAATTATGGAACGCGGGACGTTTCACTTTGATTAAAAATGAAAAATCTTTCTATGCAAAAGCTTCGCCGAACAGGTTAAGAATTAAAAATGAAAAACAAGAACCAAAATGTTTAGCTGATAAATGGATTCTTGCTCGATTTTCGAAAATATCACAGGAAATTACTGAACATTTAGAGAAATATGAGATTTCAGCTGCGGGGGATAAGATTTATCATTTTGTGTGGGATGAGTTTTGCGATTGGTATTTGGAGGCGCATAAGGTGGATCCGAATCCGGAATTTTTGTGTTGGATTTATTTTGAAATTCTGACTCTTGTTCATCCTCTTTGCCCTTTTGTTACAGAAAGTATTTATCAGCAGTTTTGGGGTAACGAAGAAAGTTTGATGAACCGGGATTTTCCTCGCGTTGATTTTGAGGATGATACAGCGGTGGGAAATTTCAAGAAACTTCAGGATATTGTGACTGAGATTCGAAAGGTGCGAAGTGATAAAAAGTTGAATCCGAAAGATAAGATTGTGGTAAGAATTGCAACAGAATCTGAATCTTTGCTGGAAAATACAGAAATCATAAAAGTCCTGGCTAATCTTTCTTCATGTGAGGTGGGAGAAAAGTTTGAGAAATCGGAAGGAGCGGTAGTTGTTTTGGTGGGAGGGATGGAGATTTTTGTAGAGCTTCCTTTTGATGAGAAGGTAGAAAAGGCACGTTTGGAAAAAGAAAGAGAAGAACTTCGGCAGAAAATTGAGTTATTAGAGGGAAGATTGGCTAATAAAAGTTATATTGAAAAAGCTCCGAAACATTTGGTGGAGCAGACGAGGAGGGAATTGGAGGAGGAGAAGAAGAAGTTGAAAAAGCTAAAAACAGTTTAGATTAATTCTAATTCAATACTTTCACAGCCCTTAATCTCTTTTGGTTCAAAAGAAAAAAAGCAAGATCCTGATCCAGTCATTGTGTAGCCATTAAAATTTTTTGATATTGCCTGATATTGTTCATTCATGAAAAATTCATCAAAGGCGTTGCCGCAGTTTTTCAAATCTGGTTTTTGGATAAATTTTTCGGTAAAATTCGTTCCGTAGTTGGTTAGATGGGTATACATCTTGGTGGTTGCATTTTTGAAATCAGGTTGATAAAGCAATATTTTTTTATTTTTAAAGTTAAAATTAAGCGGGGTGATAACTTCGCCAAAGTTCTCACCAAGTGCACAGTTGCTTTTAGTAAGAAAAAAAGGAATGTCTTTTCCGTAATTTCCGGAGTTTTCTAGGAGTCTTTGTGGAGTTTCTCCCAGTTCAAAATATTCTAAATATAATTTTATAAATGTTGCAAAATTGGAACTTCCTCCCCCCAGCCCTCCGCCAGTGGGAATGTTTTTTTTGATTTTTACTTTTACGGATGGAAGTTTTTCTTTTGGAAAAAAGGTATGAATTAATTCAAAGCCTTGGTAAATTAAATTTTCCTGAATAGGGATTTTGAAACCTTCAATGGAGAAAAACGGGGCTTCCATTATCTCTATTTCATCAGTAAGTGATATTTTGTGGAAAATAGTATGGATTTTATGAAATGTTTCGTTGTTTTGGCGTGGTATTACGTCCAGAGTGAGGTTTATTTTTGCTGGAGAGAAGGCGTGGAGGTTTTTCATAAAGATTATCTAACTAAAATTTGCACCAAACAGTGTATCCCTTTCCCTCTTCCGAACTCACTCAACTTTTCTCCCGACGTGTAAGTCAATCCTACTTGAGAAACATCTAGTTTTAATTTTTTAGCGATATTTTTTTGAATTTCTTCATGACGCGGGTTTATTTTTGGAACTTTGCATTCTAGGGATATTACTACGTTTTGGATTTGAAAAACAGGGAAATGTTCTTGAGCGATTTTAAGTGATTTTTGAACATAAGCCCAAGAGTTTTTTGTGCCGTCTTGGCACATTTTATTGGCAAATTCGCTGAGTGTTTTTTCTCCGATAGAGCTTAAAATAGCATTGGATAGGGCGTGGAATATGACGTCTCCGTCGGAGTTGGCTTCTATGGTTTTTTGTGTTTCGGGGAATGTTACGCCTCCTAAAGTTATCGGTTTTTCGGGAGTGAAGTTTTTTGTGAATCTGTGGGAGTCTTCTCCTAGGCCGATGCGGAGGTTATGTGTGGAATACATCATATCATGAGGAAATGTAATTTTTTGGTTTCTGGTTGAGCATTCGAAAACATGGATTTCTTCTCCGATTTTGGCCAATAATTCTGCTTCATCTTTTGGAACGATTTTCGATGTATCCCAGGCCTTTATTGCTTTTGAAAATGTTTCTAAATCTGATATTTGTGGAGTTTGTGTTTCAAAGATTTCATTGCGGTTTAGGAAGTCTATTACTTTATTATTTTTCACCTGCTTGATGGAATTAGGAGTAAAAAACCCGAAGATGACATTTTTGTATTTCTCGGCTATTTTAATTCCGGCGGAAATTTCTTTAGGAGTTATAAACGGGTTTGCCCCATTATGCACTAAAATCCGGGCATTTTTTTTCTTGGATTCTTCAAGAAACTCAACAGCATTTTTGAACGAAAAAAAACGCTCCTTTCCACCTAAAATAATTTTTTTTATTTTTTTGAATTTTTCCTCTTGCTTCTTGTTTCTTGTCCCTTGTTCCTTGTTTACTACCAATACTATTTCGTCAACATCATCACACTGCTCAAAAACTTCCAGTGTTCGAAAAATAACCGGAAGTCCGAATTTATCAGAAAATAATTTATCGAACCCGCAGCGTGAAGAATTTCCTGCGGCAAGGATTACAGCTATATTTCTCATAAAATTCGTTTTAATGTGACTTTATAAAATCTTCCTAGTTTTGTATTCTTTGTAAAGTTAAGGGTTAATAATTAGGGTTTTTTGAGATTATGAGCATGCATTTAGGGCTGATTTTCTCGCATTTTTATCTAGTTTTAAAATATTTTCTAAATTGTCAACTTTTTCTAGTTTTGTTTCTGAAATCACTTTTTCTAATACTTCAAAAATTTGTGTAAATGAAATTTTTCTATTCAAAAATGCTTCTACTGCCACTTCATTGGCGGCATTAAAAACAATTGGAAAGTTTTGCATTTGCTCAGCGCAGTAGTCTAGTAATTCCAGAGTGCGAAATGTTTTTTTATCAGGTTCTGTAAATGAAAGATTTAAATTATTAAAGCTTTGAGAAGGTAAGTTGTAATTCTCCCTTTTAGGATAATTTAGCGCGAAAGCAATGGGTAGTTGCATGTTCGGAGGAGAGAGTTGGGCGATTATCGAGGAATCTGGGAATTCTACCATTGAATGGATTATTGATTCACGATGGATGAGGATTTCTATTTGTTCTTTTTTTGCACCGAATAAATGCATAGCTTCAAAAAATTCCAGGCATTTGTTGGCTAATGTGGCTGAATCAACGGTGATTTTTGCGCCCATGTTCCAGTTTGGGTGTTTTAGGGCTTGATTGAGTGTGACTTTGGAAAGGTCATTTTTACCGAAGAAGGGGCCTCCGGAGCAGGTGAGGTAGATTTTTTTGAAGTTTTGGTGAGAATAGAGGCATTGGGAGATGGCGGAGTGTTCGGAGTCTACAGGTATGATAGGCGTTTTATTTTCACGGGATAATTGCATTACGATTTTCCCACCAGCAACCAAGCTTTCTTTATTAGCAAGGGCGAGGGGAGTTTTTTGCTTCAGTGTTTCGATTGTAAATTCAAGTCCTGCAAATCCAACGATGGCGTTTAAAACGATATCTGGTTTGCATTTTTTCAGGAATTCGGAGTAATCAAATCTTTGGCGGGTATCGAGTAAATGCTTAATTTTAAATTCTTCCGACAAATGTTCTAGTTCTGGAAATCGCGAATGGGCAGAGGCGCCGATGATTTGGAATTTATCAGGATTTTTTTTGACCAGTTCAAAAGTTGATTTTCCGATGGATCCGGTGGCGCCGAGAAGGAGTATTTTTTTCATTGATAATGATTTGTGATACATATCAAAAAAATGCAATTTTCTTCTATGAGGAAACTTACGCGAAATTTTTTATTGATACGAAAAGAAAAGATATTTTCTGATTTTGGTTCTAATTTTTCTGAATGTAAACTTGGATGAAATCTATTTTTTTCCAAAAAGTTAATTTGTTTTTTTGTTTTACTTTTTAAGGAATCAGATAATTGATAATAATCCCTTGAAAACTGTTTTGTAGTAATAATCTTCATTCCATACCCTTAACTAAAACATCCAAATCTTCAGGAGATTCTATTTCAAAAGTTTCTCCTAACTCAATTTCTTTAAGTCCAATCTTAGTTTTTAGTAAATTTAAGATTTCTTGGGAATGTAGCAGCTCACGATAATTTTTTTCAGAGATTGAAATTTTTTTTATGGTAGTCATTTTTAAATCTCAATAGATATTTATATTGTAATATTTTTTTGAAAGTATACAAATTTGGTTTATAGTCTTTTACTAATGTATTCTTCTAATATCTCCAAAAACTGTTTATCTAAATTTTCTCCCTTTAAATCACAATAATGTTTTCCTTCAATATAAACAGGGGCTATCGAGTTTTCCATTTTTCCGGGGAGGGAAATTCCAATGTCTGCGGATTTTGATTCCCCAGGCCCGTTTACTACGCAGCCCATGACAGCGATTTTTAAATTTTCTACGCCGGGATATTCCTGCGTCCAGGTATGGATTTTTTGATCAATAAATTTATTCACACTTTCGGCCAGTTTTTGGTAACAATTATTTGAGGTTCGTCCACATCCGGGACAACTAGTGACATGTGGACGAAAGTTTCGGAGGCCTAAACTCTGAATAATCATTTTGCCGATTTCTACTTCGCGTGTTCGGGGTGTATCTGGGGAGGGGGTGAGGGAGACTCGTATCGTATTTCCGATTCCTTTGTGTAGTAGTGTGCCCAGTGCTATAGAACTGGAAACAATTCCCATTTCTTCCATTCCGGCTTCGGTTAATCCGAGATGAAGCACATAGTTTGTTTCTTTCGCAATTTTTTCGTATACCCGGATGGTAGCGTTTACATCTGACATTTTAGCCGAAAGCACAATTTTATCTTTGGGGAGCCCTAATTTTTGAGCTAGCTTGGTAGATTGCAAAGCAGATTGAATAACAGCTTCTTCAATATTGTTAATTGATTTTACCGATCCTGAATTTACTCCAATCCTCACCGGCTTCTCATATTTCAGGGCAATTTCTATCATTTCCCGAAAATTTCGGTCATCTGCGTTTCCTGGATTTATCCGATATTTATCGAGCATTTTTGCGCATTCTGGATATTTTTTGAGCAGTAAATTTCCGTTAAAATGAAAATCTCCCACAATCGGCACTTCAGATTTTTTCCTTAGTTTTTCAATGATGTGAGGTGCAGCTTTAGCGGCACTATCATTATTCACCGTAATGCGGACTATCTCAGCGCCAGCTTTCTCCAGTTCCAATATCTGTAAAACCGTTGATTTTACATCAGAAGTATCTGTGTTTGTCATTGATTGGAGTACAATGGGGTGATTATCTCCCATATAAGTATTTCTGATTTTGATGCTTGGTGTTTTGTGGTTAGTTTTCATTATATGCCTAGGAAAAGTGTAGGGGTGGGAGGGAAGGAAGGGGAAAGGTTAAATTTTCTTCAATGATTTTTATTGTTTCAACATTAAGTCTTTTATTTTTCCTCTGAAATTTGTCAATTACTTGTTGTACCAGCACTTCTGGAACAGATGCTCCTGATGTTAATCCTACTTTTTCATATTTGTAAACATCTTCCGGGATGGCCTCTACATTATCAAAAAGTCCTGATTTACATCCTTGAGAAGTTGCGGTGTCTACCAAACGATTGGAGTTTGATGAATTTTTGGATCCTATAACGATTAAAAAATCGCCTCTTTTAGCCAGTGTTTTTACGGCATTTTGGCGATTTTTTGTAGCATAACAGATGTCTTTAGGGACTTCTAAATGAGGGATTTTTGATTTGAGTGTTTTAATAATTATATGGGTTTCGTCTAAGGAGAGGGTTGTTTGAGTGAGGCATACGGCTTTTGTCTTTGATAAATTTTCCGGTTCTATTTTATTTGCGTCTTCTTTTGTTTCTATAAGTTGCATTTCCACAACCCCCAGTGTTCCCTGTGCTTCCTGATGATATTTATGGCCGATAAAAAAGATTTTATATCCTTGCGCGGCAAATCGTTTAGCTTCTTGATGGACTTTGTTTACTAAGGGACAGGTGGCGTCAATTATTTTTAATTTCTTTTTTTTACATTTTTCTTTAAAGTCGGGGGAAACTCCGTGTGCGGAAAAAACAAGCACAGAATCGGTTGGAATTTTTTCAATATTTGTTTCAAAAATCACTCCCTTTTTTTCAAATAATTCAACCAAAAAACGGTTATGTACGATTTCATGGTTTACATAAATAGGACGGCCGAATCTTTCCAGGCATTTTTCAAGTACAAGAATAGCTCGCTTTACTCCAGCACAAAATCCCTGTGGGGAAGCGAGGAGGAGGGTTTTGGTCATTTTTATTTTCCAACAAAACTAAGTACCACCTCTCTTTCCCTTTTATTATCCAACTCAAACATTAACACCTTTTGCCATGTTCCGAGCAGCATTTCCCCGTTTTTTACGGGAATCGTTTCAGAGGCTGATCCGAGAAACATTTGAGCTATGTGTGAATGTCCGTTGAGGCAATCATTTCCTTTTGAAAGCGGGCAAATTGTCTTTGGATCCCGGATATGTGTGTTGTTGTGTAGGTATTCACGATTGGTATTGGCTATTTCTTTGAATAGAATTTCTTTTAAATCCTGGAAAAAACCGGTTTCTTTTTCATTTATTTTGATGGCTACAGTTGTGTGCCTGGTAAAGATATTTATTAGGCCATCTTGAGCAGTTATTTTGTTTAAAAATTTTTCGACATCTTTGGTTAAGTCGATGATGTCAAAGAATTTTTTAGTTTGAACAGAAATGGTTTTTGTTTGCATCTTCTCTTTTCTCAGATATAAATAAGCTAGCAAACGATATATTTTTGCATAAAAATTTCAAATAATTCTATAATATAGATGATGAACTTTGGTCTTATTTCTGATGGTAACCGCCGTTGGGCTAAAAAAAATGGTTTGAAAACTCAAGTAGGGCATAAAAAAGGATTTTATGTTATCAAGGATGAAATTTACCCTGTTTTAAAAGCTCATCCGAATTTTGATGAATTTACGATTTATGCGTTTTCAACGGAAAACTGGAAAAGAAGTCCTTCGGAAGTTAAATATTTAATGGAACTCTATTCGGAGATTGTTGATAAATGGCTACCTGAACTTATAGAACAAAATGTAAAAATAGTGCATGCCGGGAGAAAGGATAGAATTCCCGGTTTCTTGAGAAAAAGATTGGAGCATGCGGAGAAAACATCTAAAAAAAATTCCGATTTTACGATATATTTTTGTTTGGATTACGGGGGAAGGGATGAAATATTGCGGGCAACGAAAAAAGGCGATATTGAAATGAATCTGGAAGTGTCTGATTTGGATATTGTGTTGCGTACCGGAGGAGAAAAAAGAATTTCAAATTTTTGTGTTTGGCAGGCGGCTTATGCGGAATTGTTTTTTGTGGAAAAATTTTTGCCGGAAATTATGGCAAAGGATATTGAGCAAGTACTTGAAAAATTTTTACAGAGAGGAAGGCGAAAAGGAGGGTGATTATGAATTATGAATTGTCAATTACGGATTACGAATTAAAATGGAAATATTAAAGATACAACTATGATTCTTGTCGTGATTTCCCGGTTCAATTCAAGAATTACTTCTCATCTTGAGACTTCTGCTGTTGAGGCGTTGGAGAAGGCGGGTGAAGAATTTGAGGTGGTTCATGTGCCGGGGGCTGTGGAAATTCCTGTTGTGGTTCAGAAATTTTTGAGGACCGGGAAATTTTCTGCGGCAATTGCTTTGGGGTGTGTGATAAAGGGAGAAACGGATCATTATGATTTTGTTTTGCGGAGTTGTATTGATGGTTTGACCAGGGTGAGCCTTGATGAAGGTGTTCCGGTGGTTCAAGGAGTATTGGCTTGTCCAAGCTTTTCTTTGGCATGGGAAAGGAGGAATTTAGGGAAGGATTATTCGGAAACAGCACTGGAAATGAAACAGATGTTTCGATTCAAAAGTCTATAAAATTGAAAGTTTATAGTGGTTATTCGTTCGACTTTATATCTTTCGACTTTATAACTCTTTTGTCTATTGATTTTTAGGTAAAAAAGTTTATTCTTAATTCTGTTTATTAAATCTTAATTCAAAAATAGATGAAAAAATTGTTTTTATTGGTTTCGGCTTTCTTATTAACTGCTTGTTGGCCGTTGCCGGAGGAAAAAAAAGAGCCCATTAAGCCTCCAACGGAACAAAAGAGGGTTATTCCTCCTCAAAAGATCGCTGTTCCACCTCCAAAGCCTGTCAGATCTGTTCCTGCTGAGCAGGTAAAGATAGAGAAGCCAAAACTTGTTCCGGAAGAAAAGGTTGAAGTTCCAGAAGTAAAAGTGTCGGAAATTAAGCCTGTAATTAATGGAGAGTCGGAGCCAATGAAAGAGCCTGCTGTTGAAGAAGTTGAGCCATCTGCGGAAGAAAAAACGATTGAGGAAGCTGTAGGGACCCCTGCTGAAAAAGCTTCAGAATATTTACGCCGTGTTGAGGAAGCAAAAGAGAGGTTGAGAGAAAAACTTGAATCGGAAAAAAAAAATGAATCAACCGGTTTCTTTCAAATCTTTCCGGTTGCGTATGCCGAAGAAGATTCTACTGCAGACGGTTTAGAGGAAGAAACAGTAGAAGATATTTTGGCTGAAATTCAGTTGAATCTTGAGTTAGCGGCAGAGGCGGCTGAAGAAGAAAGTGAACCGGAGGCTTTAGAATCTGTCCTTGAGGAAATTCAGGCAGTACAAGAGGATGTTTCAGATGATTTGGCTGATATTTCAGGAACTGTGGATGAAGCTGTCGGGGATTTGATTGAGGCTGCTGCAGAGAGTTTTAATGATACAGCGGAAAGTATTGAAGAAGCACTTGTGGATGTTGAGGAAGCAATTGAGGCAGGTGAGGAATCTGTGGTAGTTGAGGTTGAGACTAATGTTGAAGAAATTTTAGATGATAAAAACTTTTCTGGGGTTATTCCTTTGAAGATTAATGAAAAGGGACTCTTGGAAAGAAAATTAAGACGACATGAAACAAGGATTCGTAACCTCGAAAAGAAATTACTTGATAGTGGAGTTGATCCGGAGAAAGTTAAAGGAATTTTAGCAGCACAAATTGTGCATTTTGTTAAGATTGTAGAGCTGGCAAAAGGAGGAGAGCCGTATAAGGTTATTAAACAGGAATTGCATAGAATCTATCGGGATTTTCGTGTGCTTTTGAAATTATCTAAAAAGGAAGATTTGGCTGCAGAGGGTTTAAAGGAGAAAATTGAGAAAGTTAGAGCAGAGAGAAAAAAAGTTTTATCAGAAAGAAGGGAAGAGAGAAAAAAAGTAAGGGAAGAAATAAAACAAAAAGTGAAGGCAGGAGAAATAACAAGAGATGAAGCTCGGGAAGTTTTGCATAAAAAAAGAGTTGAACGGCAGAAAACAAAGGCAGAAGAGAGATATGAAAAATTGAAAGAAAGGAAACCGGAACTGGCAGAGAAATTTAAGGATAATTTTGAGAAATATCTTGATCGGAGAGATGAGAATTTTGAGAAGATGCAACAGGTTCGGGAAAAAAGAAAAGAAATGCGTGAAGAAATGATGGAAAAGAAGGCGGAGATGAGTGAAAAAAGAGAAGAACTGAAGGAAGAAATGAAGGAAAAGAAAAAAGAGTTTGAGGAAAAAATGAAGGAAGAAAAAGAGGAGTTGAAAGAAAAATTAAGGGAAAAGAAAAAGGCAATTCAGGAAGAGATGAAAGAACATAAGGAAATGCTTCAAGAGAAAAAAAAGGAATTGAGAGAAGAGATGGAGGCAAAGAAAAAGGAATTTGAGGAAAAGACGGAAGAGGAAAAAGAAGCCTTAAAGGAGGAACGGAAGGAAAAGAAAGAAGCAATCCAAGAGGAAATGAAAGAACATAAAGAAATGATTCAGGAGAAAAGAAAGGAGCTGAAAGAGGAGATGAAAGAAAGGAAAAAAGAATATAAGGAAAAGATGAAAGAGGAAAAAGAAGCATTAAAAGAGCGACTGGAAGAAAAGGAAGGAACAATGAGGGAAGAATTAAAAGAACAGAGGGAAATGTTTCGGGAACATAAAGAGGAGTTAGGGGAAGAAATGAAGGAAATGTATCGCGAAAGGAAAGAAATGAGAGATGATCGTCTACAAGAAAATCAGGAACTGCGCAAGGATAGACGTGAGAGCTGGAAGGAAATGCGAAAAAAGATTGAAGCTGGGGGGATGGAGCCTAAGGATGTGAAGAGTGCTATTCGTGAGCATCGTCAGGCTATACGGGAAGAAGCGGGAAGGTCTCCGAGAGAGGGGAGGAGGGAAGGAAAGCCAATGCCTTAGTTTGTTGTTTCTACGTTGTTAATAAATTTTTTCGCGATTGTTTTGAATTCTTTGAGCTCCTCGGGGTTAAATCCGGGGAGTTTTTTATATTTTGGATCGAGAACTTTTGTGTTTCTGAAATTTTGTATAGTGAATTTATTGGCTCCTTTGCAAAACTGTGTAATTTTTTTTATTTCGCTTTTATCATGAAAATTTGGAATAACGGTTGTGCGAAATTCATGATTAATTTCGGATGATATAATCAGATCTTTGCTTTTTTCGATATTTGTAAAATTAATTTTTGTGCCGATAAGTTTATTGTATTTTTGAGGAGATGCTTTTATGTCCATAGCAAAATAATCTACGCATTTGTTTTCCATGATTTTTCTTAAAACTTCCGGATTAGTGCCGTTTGTATCGAGTTTTACTAGGAATCCAAGGTTTTTTATCTTTTTAAGAAAGAGAATTAAGTCTGAGTGGAGGGTTGGTTCTCCGCCGGATATGACAACTCCGTCGAGTAATCCTTTTCTTGTTTCCAGGAACTGGAAGAATTTTCCTTCCGGAATAAGATGTTCGGGTTTGAAGTTTTGAATTTCTTCTGGGAGGACAAATTGAGGATTGTGGCAGAAACCGCAGCGAAAATTGCATCCCACGATAAAAATAATGCAGGCGAGTTTGTCGGGATAGTCGAGGAGGGTGAGAGTGTTTATTCCACCAATCAGCATTTTAACTCATTGTTAAGAATCCTTCCAGTTCATATGTTTCGCTTGCTCTAAAAACTTCTTTTCCGTCTTCAAAAATGATAATTGTTGGGGCGGCAGTGACGTTTAATTCTTGAATTTTTTCAGAGAATTCAGGCATAGTTTCATCCAGTATCTTTCCCTTGAAATTTATGTTTTTGGATACAAAGCTTTTAAATTCTGGACATTTTGGGCAGCGTGTTGTTGTGAAGAGAATGTAATTCATACTTTCAACTTTATGAACTTTTGACTTTAAAAACTTTTGACTCATTTATTATAGATTAAGGAATGCTCTTAGTTCCGGAAATCCCGTTAGGGAGAGGTAGAGTCCTAATACTAAGCAAGCAATTCCGGTGAAAGTTATTATTTTGGGGTTGTATATCATTTTTTTGCCTGTTTCTATTGCCACTCTTGGGAAAAGAAAGAAAAATGTGGCTTTGAGTACGGCAATCCATCCCAGTAGAGTGATGATAACTGACCAATTGGGTCCCCAGAAATTATGAAAAAGCACGAGCAGTATCCCAAAAAGAAGCTTCATAAAAGCTATTAGGTGCATAAGGGGGGGATTTTCCAATAAATCATTTACCATTGTTTGATAATATTTTCGATTTAAGAGCATGCTGATCGATACAATAAGAAAAAGAGGGCTGATGATTTTTGCGATGAGTATAGAGGTGAGCATGATTAATAGGTTTTAGAAATTACATTTGCATTTTAGTTTAGTTGTATCCCATCCAACTCAGGTATCCTCCCAGTAGTATATAAATAACACCGAAAACTATAAAAACAGTGGGGCTGCATATTTTTTTAAATTCTCCCATTTTATTCGGGAGGAGGAAAAGGCGTATGCCTTTTATCAGTCCGAGCCATCCGAAGACGGTAATGATAACTCTCCAATCGGATACCCAGACATTATGTGCCAATACAATGGCGAGTCCGATGATTAAAGGCATTAAACTGCCGAGATACGTGCCGAGGTGGTCTTTTGTAAAATTATCGACCATTTTTATATAGTGCTTTGGATGCATGAGAACACTGAGGCCTACCATAGCCAGTACCGGGCCGATGAGTTTTGCGAGATAGATTGAGGTTTCCATTTTTGGTAAATTTAAGAAATATTATTGAAATTTTACTTTGTTGTAGTAAAAAATTACATTAATTTGACTTGCTTTTTTATTAGGAAGTTAAACTATAAAACTTTTTGTAGTGCTTCTAATTGTGTTCGGCTTATTGTTTTTAACAATTCTTTGTCCGTTGCTTTCTTAATCCCCGAAACTGATCCGAATGTTTTCAGAAGTTTTTTCTTTGTGGCCGGGCCTATCCCGGTAATTTCATCAAGGCCCGCATGCCCATCTATCTGGAGGTCCTGACCGAAACCAAGAAGATCATTA
>CAYVJW010000020.1:0-18928 GCA_964451885.1 uncultured Candidatus Peribacteria bacterium
ATGGCTTGCAAGTACATGTTATTTATTGTATACTGCGAGTTTTTCGGTTAATAAGTATTCATAGTTTTTATGTATTATTATACATATATTATATGTATTCAATGTATACTGTCAGGCAATTTTTAATTCTTAATTGATAATTAATAACTCACCTCCACCCCCTCCACCGGAATAAGCAACTCCCCTATAATTATTCCGCCTTTAATAATCTCAAATACCACTGGATCTGCTTCCGTGAGCGCTTTTTTTATTTCAAAACTGATTACTCTGTCTTCCATTGGGTAAAAATCCCCTCTCGGATCTATTACTCCTAGAGTTTTATCGGTTTCTAAATCTACCAGTGCTGCATGGCCGGAAAGGGTGGTTTCCGGGGAAAAGCTTTTGAAAATTATTAAGTCTTCATTATTTCTATCATGCACCTGTACATTGGAGGATTGTCCGATACTATCAACTATGGTTACCGGAACCGTTCCTGAAGCTTCAAAATCAACATACGCCAAAGATTCGTTTTTTTCATTTCTAATTCGAATCCTGAATGGATTAGAGGATGTTGTCGGTTTTAGATTGAACCCAAATCGATCATCTAGTATCACAGGGCGGCCTGTTTCTAATATTTCTATTACCGTAGTTTTTGTTTTTTTATCTTTGATTTCTACCCCTCCGGAGGTGACTAGATCGGTTAATTCAAATATCCCTTCTTCGTTTGAAACCGCCGGTTCTGCCCTTAATAACACTTCATCTTCAGCTCGCGCCCTCATAAACCAAACCGATACATTTTCAAGTCTCCCGTCAATTTCTCCTCTTAATTCCTGATCAACAGCTGAAGCTTGTTGGAGCTCCATGCTCGGGGCTGTTACCGAAATGTTGATTACTTCCCGGGTTTCATTTCCGGATGCGTCCCGAATATTTAATACGACAGAGTAATCTTGTGTTTTATTTCTGGCAGGAAGTTTTACTTTCAGCAAATCTTCAGTTAAAAAGGCTTCCAGATTTGTTGGAAAGTCCATATCGTTTTGCAGATTGCCGTCATTATCCGAGTCTTTTTCTACGTCAAAATCCCACCAAACTTTTTCAATTCCTTGTTCATCTCTGGTTTTTGAAGCGTCAATTAATACTTTTTGCCCTATTGTCGCTATTAATTCGCTCCCGCCTTTTACAACGGCCATTGGAGAATTTTTATCATCAGCTGACTGCGGATCATGGAGGAGTTTGGCTCGGATAAAACTATTATTATTTTCTTTCATGCCAAACAAGTACCCGTAATAATTCCCTACTTTCAAGGAAACATTTTTATATATTACTTCCTCATCGGAAGAAATTTGCTTGAAAAAATATTTCTCTCCGCCCAAAATATTAGTAATTGAGCCGTCAAAAAATTTAATTTCAACATTGTCATTTTCCGATAGTATCAATGTAAATTCATTAGGGAGGAATTGCCCTTCCGTAAGTTCCATTGCTTGAAACTCTCCTTTTTCTGTCCGTACAACATCCCCTTCCGTTACACAAATCTCGGCTGGTTCTAAAATAATTTCTTCGCCTTTTTTTAGGTAAATATCGTTAAACGGGGATTTTTGCCAACCGCGTTTTTGAATCCTAACCTTGAGACGTGAATCTTCTTTTGCTATAAGAGTGGAATCTTCCATAAAAATCGGTTTTTCTATTCTTTTTTCTTCGCAGTCTTTCTTTTTAAATCTTAAGACTGGCTTAGAAGGTGTTGAATAAAAACGTGGATGGCCTTGTATTGCTAAAACTTTAGCCGATAATGTCCGTGGAATATTCATTTCTGATGAATCTCTGATTAAAAAAGCATATCTTTCCCACATTTTTGATTTTCGGGTTGAGGAATCTTCATTAATTTCAAAAATAAAATCTGGACGATCTGTAATCCCCCATTCATAATAAGAAATGTCCTTATAAACACGTTTAAAGTTTAATTGTCCTCCAGACACAGTTGTACTAAAATATATTTCTTGCATAGGGGCAAATTTTATTTTAAATTTTTCAAAATCCCACTGTTCAACTTCTTCTGTATGCGATAATTTCAATGGTTCTGCAAACCTTTCTTTAAGGAAAAGTTCATCCCCAAGGGCAATAATTATCTCTTCTTCCCCATCATCGTCTATATCTGCCAATAATTGGGCCGAGTTTCCGTATACGGGATAATCCATAATTTTTTCTGACATCCCTGTATCGGGATCAACAAAATAAATTCCTCTTTCTACAAAATTTTCCGCTCCGGCATTTTCAGTTGAAATTGATTCTTCCTCCACGATTCCCTGCAAATCCATCTGCTCTACTGGTGCAAGTTCTGGAGATTCTGTATTTGCTTGAGCAATTATGATTCCCTGAAACGCATCGCCAGGCAAACTCATTTCAAGCTCAGAAATTGAATTATCTTTCTCTCCCGAAGCAAAATATCTTTTCCCGATCTTCAAAATATTCTGTACATCTTCATGAGCAAAAAACTCATTTGATGGCAAGTCTTTAAGAGCTAATAAAGTTTTGTTTTCTTCTCTTATGTTCTCGTTTAAAACTAAAATTTTTTTCCTTATTTTTGACATTCTCAACTTTACTTTTTCTCTCAGAGGATGTTGAAAATTTAATTCGGGAACTTTTATGGCTAGTATTGTTTTTTTTAATTCGGCTTGAAAAGTTGATTGGGGAAGTGAATTTTTGGCTTCTTTCTGCATTCTGGCAAGTAAAGCTTTTGCTTCAGAACTTCCTGTTGATGACTTCACAACTTGCTCAAAGTTTTGTGCCCATTTCCGCATTTCGCGAACAGCAGGAATTAATTTACTGTTTAGAGCCTGAATTTCCTTACCCGAGGGAAGAGGAGCGGGTGAAGGATTCGGAGTTCCTCCTCTTTTTTGCTGGCCGGCTGTTTTTCCTATAGAACTTAATGACTCCGCTACGCCTTTTACTATATCTACTAGCATGGTCAGTTCGAAAAGAAATCCCATTGATGCCCCAATACTGATTTCTTTATTAAAAAAAGATATATCAGGAAGCGAAGGGAGAGCAAAATCCAAACTTAACAATGCACCACGATTAGTGAGTTGCTCCACATATGGCTTTACAAACCACTCAGGGGTAGGAAATACTCCTAAACGAAGCAAGCAGAAAATCTTTAAGAAAATTTTTGGTATTTTCAAAAGGGCAAGCAATGAGCCAAGAATATCGGGTAATTTTGGAGGTGGAGGAATTGTTGGAAGTTGAGGCAGCGGCAAAGAAGGAATTGGTAATTCAAGAGTAAAACTTGGCAATGGAGGTAGTTTTGGAATCACCGGCAATGCCGGTAAAGTCGGAAGTTTCGGTAAGGATGGTAGAGAAGGTAGTGTTGGTAATGTAGGAAGTGACGGTAGTGTCGGAAGCGAAGGCAATGCCGGTAAAGTCGGTAATGACGGTAAGGCTGGGAGAGTCGGCATTGAGGGCAGGTCAGGAAAAGCAGGCAATTCAGCAAATGCTGTTAAGGATGGCAAAGCAGGGAAAGAAGGCAATGCCGGAAAAGCGGGAAATGCTGGAAATGCAAAGCTCCCTATACTACCGTTTCCAAATGAAGGAAGTGTTAATTGGGGTATAGAAATATTTCCCAAGCTGACTAGCCCTGAAAAATCAAAATCCGGCATATCCAGTTTTAAATCGCCTAAATCCGGTATTTCTAGGCTTCCTAAATCAGGTATCTTTAAATCACTTAGGTCCGGCATCTCAAAATCGCTAAAATCAGGCATCTGCAAACCGCTTAAGTCCGGTATTTCAAAATCAGGTATTTCTATATTTGGTATTTCAAAACTTAAATCCGGTAATTCCGGAATTTCAAAACCGGAAAGGTCAATATCTAGCGCCGCACTAAAATCCGGAATTTCGATAGTAGGCAGTTCAAACAATGTCAAATCCATTGGTTTTAACACAGGATTTGGCAATGAAATGGCCATTTTTCCGCCGATATTGGAGAAATCAAGCGTAATATCCGGCAGCCGGGGAAGTTTTATAACCGGAAATTTTATTGCTCCTAGGAATATTTGTAATAACCACGCCAACAAAGTACCTCGATCTACAACACATGTTTTGCAACTCATATCAAAACCTATAAAAATATCAGGGATTAACTGCCAAACCATCAGAATATTCATCAAAATTTTAAAAGCTTGTTTCCACTCTTCAATTCTGGCAATAATAGAAAGTCCCCAGTTATCCAAAAAATTTGAAAGGGTGTCAACTAATTCAACAAGAGTTGCCAATGATTCCTGAAGGTTAACTCGAATATTGATAAGATTATCAAGCCCGTCTTTATATGATTCGATAGTTTTGAGGTTGTCTTCAATGGAAGAGGTAAGGTTCTCTATGTTCGGCTTAAAATTCTTAATGTCGTCAAGTGAACTCTCCAACGCAGCTAATTGAGCATCAATATTTGTTAATTGATCTATCTGAGATTTAAGGCCGTCCATCTGGCTTTGGAAGTCAGTAAATCCTGAAAGTTGGGACTTAAAATCATCCACCTGGCTTTGAAAATCTGTTAATCCCGACATTTGAGATTTAAAATCATCCATCTGGCTTTGAAGATCTGTTAATCCCGACATCTGGGATTTAAAGTTCTCCAACTGTCCCTCAAAATCATCCAATCCTTCTAAAGCAACCTGCATTTCCGAAAGTTGGGATTTAAAATCTGACAATTGCTTTTTAAAATCATCAATTTTCTTCACTTCATTTTCCATATTTCCCAGCTGCGCAAGCTGGGCATTTATTTGCTTCTTGTAATTTTCTGCCTGATCTAAAATCTCTTTGGCTTTTTCACACTCATCTTTGTTTTCGGTTATTGTTTTTTCCAGGCAATTGGCTTCATAATCGGCCCTAAAGCGATCAATTTCGGCTTGTCCCTGGATTCCGGCATTTTGTAAATTAGAAACAGCGCCGGAAATATTTTTTTTTATTTCGGATACATCCGGTAGCTTAACTTCCATTCCCTCTATTTTCATTGATATTCCATCAAAATCAGGCATGTCTGGAAGATCGGGAAGTTCTAATTCCGGTAATTCAGGTATTTCAAACTCAGGGATTTCCGGCATCTCCGGCATTTCGGGCATCTCAAACTCAGGCATTTCCGGCATCTTCGGCATTTCGGGCATCTCAAACTCAGGCATTTCCGGCATCTCCGGTAGCTCTATATCTTTTAAACCCTCAAGTTTTGACTTAAGTCCTTTAATTTGTTCAGTTATTCCATCCAATGATGGTAAATCTATACTCATATCCAGCTTTGCATTTAAATCAGCTTTCCAGTTTTCAATATCTGATTTCATCCTCTCAAGTTCCGACATGGAAAAACTCGGATAAGGAATGGTAACGTCCTCCACTTTTATATCTAGAAACGGAACATTTGAAAGAGCTGCATAAACTGCTTCCACCGCTCCTCCAGAATCCGAAGAAAAATCACTTGTTGAAGATCCAGACATTGAATTTCGGTTAAAGTTTGGCATTTTTACCGATAAAGATGGTAAAGTTAAAGCATTCCCAAACTCCCTCATCTGCTGCTGTACCCAGGTCGATACAATATCGACACCGCCAATCTGAATATTACTTTCCGATTTGACTTTCATAGAAAATTTACCATCCCCTCCCCCGCCGCCTGAAATACTAATCAAACCACCGGAGGCTCCCGATATCATAGAACCGGCGGAAGATAGAAGAGAACCTAACCCAAACCCTCCTTTAGGACATAAACCGAGCATATCCAAAGGAGAAAGAATAGTCGTAAAACAATTTGGAATCCATAAAGGAATTAACATCCCGATAATGTATAATCCTAAACAAAGGCTTAATCCTAATTTACCGGTAGTAGTCGGCATTAAGTAAATCCTTATTAAAGACGGATAAACTCCTATACTCCAATGGAGAACCGGATCAATCCCGGGAATCCCGATCGGAATAGGAGGCCACATCGTAGGAACTGGTATCGGACCAATCCAGATCGTGGTAAGTACAGATAAAACAGGCCATCCGAAAGTTATCCCATATGGTATTGCAAAAAAAGGAGGAATATAAATAATATTAATACCGGGTGCAAAGAAAGGAGCTATCGAAATCGGTATTCCAAAACAAGTCCCTCCTCCGCAGGAGATACCGAAATCCTGCTCTACCACTTCCGTAGATTTTTTCCCTATGTATACATCCAAAGTTCCTGATCCTACTAATTCCAGACCAAGCTCATCAGCTGTATGCGGATGAATATCCCAATTATCCGGAAGTATATCTTCATCCGAATCCTTATATAATTTTTTAGCTAATTCTTGAAGTCCTTCTTTCGGATCCTCCCCATCAAGTCCAAAATATTCCTTAAATGAATCTTTCGGGTCATTTTCCGGTTCTACTTCCGTAACTTGTTTCTCATGCCCGGAGGAGCGGACAGGCGTTCCTCCGGTATTGGAAGCTATCCAGCCAGGACGCATTGAGGATCGTTCGGACGATAAAAATTGAATTAATTTTGGCTCCCCATCATCTCCTTCCCATGGAACAGAAATATCATCTATTTCGTCCTTATGATTTTCAAAATCCCCTATAAAAAACTTAATTTTCGGTACTTTTTTTATCTGGTAAGCCCAGGAAAAAGTAATTTCGCTTGATGCTGGGATATCTGATCCATATGTCCAAAAAGCTCCTCCGCCTTGGGATTCCCTTAATTTAATTTCCCCGGAGCATCGATCACAAGCTAATGAATCGCTAAGAAATTCTAACCGGTCATCAACAGGAGGCTGAAACTCGAAATCCGTAATTTCCGAATTTGCTTTTACGGTAAGTTCAACCAAAATCCTGTCTCCTATTTTCACTTTATTGGATTCTTTTTCCGTCTTCGTTTCATAAGTTGCTTCAAAGCGCCCGTTTTGTGTTATTGGCATAAAACTTATTTGATTTTGATTCCAATTTTCCTCAGAAAAAGCTTCCGAGATGTTGGCAATATCAAATTTTTGCTTCTCCTTTTCGGGTTTCGGGTATGTAACGACATCATGTTTATCATTATCAATATCTTCATTAATTCCAGTATAAGAAATTTTTAGCGCACCAAGATACTTCAATATTTCTTCCGGCTTAGTTTCAGACGAATATTTTTCGTCCACCGATTGAAAGTTCGGAGAAAAATTATCAAGTAGTTGCGGCGTAAAAAAACCTTCTTCGTACCCGTATGTGAAGTACAGATTATTGCCTTCATCAAGCAATATCAAATCCAAAGCACGATCTTCATTTAAATTACCGGATTTTAAATCAATAATTTTTTCTTCTAATTCTATGTCTAATTTTTTCCTCTCAAACCTTCCTCCTTTGTTTTTATGAAAAAATAATTCCCCCTCATCGTTTAACTGGATCAAATCAACAAAATCATCACGGTTATTATCCAGCGACACCAGATTTTTCACTCCGTCTTCAAAACGTAGAATAGGGCCTGCGCTCCGAAAGGTATGGCGCAGAAGACGCTTGTCTTCATCTGTTTCGTTTTCATCTTCCTCCTGATACAACACAAAAAGCTTATTTTTTACTCGATTCAACAGGTCTGGATTGCCATCTCCATTCACATCTCCCAATAAAACCTGGTCTATTTGCCCGTCTAAACTTTTCCAAAGAGGTATACCTATATCATGAGCGAAACCAAAATCTGAAACTGGATTTCCTGTCTTCACAGAAAGAGACGGATCCCCCAGCAGGATAAAAATATCAGATGCCCCCCATTTTACAGAATTGCCTATTGGGTTTTGTGCGCCAAAAATCGTTCCTGGTTTCCAAGGCGCAATCCAACCTACTTCTTCAGATTTTAAAATATCTTCTGCTGAAATTTTTGAAGATCCAAGTTTTCGGTTTTTGCTTTCTTTTTTCTTTTTGGAAGTAATAGATATTCCCCTTACATCATGAGTTGAATTTCCGACGAAAATTTCTTCCGTACTTGCTTCAGCGGCTAATGGTTTTACTTGTATTCCAGCTTCTCCGTCCGCCGTGAAATAATCAACCGAACGCAAATTTTCCTCTCCCAATATATATTCCAGCATTCCTACATATACTTCTTCGGAAAAAACTTTCCATATTCTCAAGTTGTCAGTCGGTCGAAATTCAACCTGAGCACCTTCAAGCTGAATGCCTCCTTTTTCCCGGATAGAAAAAGCCGGTATTCCTTCAAAAATGATTGAGTAATTATCTTGTTCAACCTTAGGATAAAAGCTATAGCCTATTATGTTAAAATAAACACCGGGATTCTTTTTTTCTTCCTTATTTAAAAATAAATTCATGGGGCCGTCAAAAAGTAGTCTTGCTTTTGATACCTCTATTTCATCCTCATCTTGAGATACAAACGAAACCTCCGGGAAATTCTCAAATTGAAAAACCGCTTTTGCTTTTCCTGTCATTTTTCCCGAGGGAGACAGTGAAACAAACCGATAATCAGGATCCGGGTCGGCTATAAGTGTCCCGACAGCCTGTGTTGATCCGGAAAACAAAAACCGGTCCGCGAAGTTTTTAGCAAATCTAACATCCCCCGCTCCAAATCCTAATAAAAGTGAGAAAATTGCCTTCGGTACATACTCCGAAATCATTTCTGCTGTAAAAAGATAAGCTACATCCAGTTCCAATGCTGCAGGCACCAAACCTTCTGCTTCTCCAATTAAATGAGCTTTACCAGCCAATTCATTCCCTATTACTTCAAAGATGCCTTTTCCTTTGGTTATATCGATAATCCCCTTTTCTAAAACCAACAAGTCTTCAGTTACATCCGTCAGTCGGACGGAAACATCATTATCAAATGAATCCACAATATTCCCAAAACGATCTAGTATTTTTATATCCACAAGAACTGGATCGATATCTGCTAAATTAACGAATTTTTCGGTAGCGGATAATTCTAATTTTTTAGGTTCATCTGGAAGCACTCGAAATTTTATATTTTGCGGTTCGAATCCGGAAGCAGAAAATGCCAAAGTAACTTCACCGGCTTTTATTCCAGGAAAAATATCAAACTCGCCAACGCCTTCTTTTATTTCCACGCTTACCGGAATATGACCGATATTAACCGGAGCGGGAGTTATATTGACTAAAAAATCACCGTCAATCATGTCTCCTTCTTTCGTTTCCGTTTTTATTATCACGCGAATCGGATTATCTTTGCCGGCAATACTACTTTTCTGATCAATGGCAATATTAAACAGCGCCTTATCTACTATTTCGAGGGTAACTTCCTGAATATTTTCCCCTTTTATAGCATCAGTAATGACTTTTATCCTTGCATTTTCTTTTCCTTCTTCCGCCCGGATAAAAATGGTTGATTTACCCTTGCGAGTAAACTCTTGTAGGCCTTCTTTTTGGGAATCGTTATCTCTTTCATTAATATTTTGAACCTCCACGCCTTCAAATTCCCATTCCAGGTTTTGTCTCACAATGTTTATCTCATTTCCATAATCATCAGTAATTCGAGTATCTATAGGAATAAATTTCGAACCGCGAATCAAATATTTGGAAGGCGAGTGGAGTACTAATTTCCCAGGAGGTCCTGGCAATAAATCGAACTTAAAATCGACAATCGGTAGAGACGCGCCGTGGCGTATCTCTACTTCCTGAACCATGATTTGAGCTCGTCCGGCTTTTTTTCCGGGAAAAAATCGAATTTTGGCTATTCCATCTTTTAGTATCGCCTTATTCCCTCCCTGGAAAGTTCCCCACTCCGAAGAAAATTCCAATTTTTGCCCATCCATTTTATTTGAAAGATTTCCTTTTAAATCCTGTACTTTGGCTTTTATGAGCATCCCGTCAGCATCGTTGACGGTTATGGGTTTCGTCAAGCTGCCTATAATTTTTAACGCCAGAGAAGTAATTTTTATAGGAACCGTTGGAGATTCAACGTTATTTGCGACAGCCGTAAAGTCGAACTTGCCTCCAAAATCTTTTGTTTTCGGGATAAGAAAAAATGAGGCTTTTCCGGCTGTTACCGGTAAACTTTGATCCGGCATAATACTAAAGAACTGCGAAGCGTCTGAACTGCTAAACTTAAGCTGTACTCTTGTTTCGAAATCAGAATCAATAATCTCTCCTTCATTACCTTTTATCTGAACTTCTATTTTAACAGGATCAATATTATTGGCCGCAATCCTTATTTCATTCGGAAAAACTTCTACTTGTGTTATTTCTTTGGTATTGGCGGCTAGGCCAAAATTTGGAGATATTGAAGCTGTTCCTGTTTTCTTGGCTTTTCCGGCATTAGTTCCTAAATTTACATGACTGCTCCCTTCTCCTTCAAAATCAGATGCCCACCCCGAAACACCTTTTGACCAATCTGCTTTTTCTTTTGCCTTATCGGCTTCTTCTTTGGGATCTTCTTCAGTATCCTCTTTCTTTTCCGAAAGTAATTCAGTTTTTTCCTCCTCTTCGTCTTTCTTTTCGGAAATCCCCAAAACATCTTTTTCAAAATTAAGTCCCATAAAACGGGTAGAATGAGGATCATTATCAAAACTAAAACTGGCTAAACCATTTAATACATCAAGATATTCCTCATCTTCTAAATTTTTTTCAGGTAAAAACCCCATTTTCAGGCCTTCTTCCGGATATCCTTCTGAAATAATTTCTATCAGTTCATAGCCGTCTGATTCCTGATCGTAGAAAAACCTTCGAAATTCATCTGTTTCAGAAATGGCTTCTTGGAATACTATCCGATTTTTTTGTTCTATGTCTTTATCAATCCAAAGCAAGGCTTCCAATATTTTTTTCCAACCGGCATTTTCAAGAACTTCTTCTAAAATACTTTCTTGTATTTCTCCACCAGTTTCGTAATAACGAACAATTGAGGAAGAACTGGTCACTGTTTCTGTTGTTGGTTCTGGAGGTAAATCATCATCACCATCTCCTCCTTCTTCTCCTTCTTCTTCAGCTCCCTCCGGAGGAGGTGTCGTTACTTCCCATTCACAACCTTCCGTCCATGTTAGCTTCTGAGTAAATTCATCAATTCTTATTAAACTTCTGTTGTATGAACATCCTTCATCAATGCACTGAAGGCTAGAAATATCCGATTTTGAAAGCAATTCCGCTGGAAATTCAGAACATAGTTTAATGCACTGAAGCTCGGGAGCTTTCTCATCTTGTGGTAATTCTGTTGGTTCTTCAGAGCATAATACGTCATCTATCGAAGATGAAGGGGTAACAGTTCCACCTTCCGGAGCTACAGGAGGAGTTGCCACCTCTCCTGGCCATAATAATAACATATCAGCTATCAACCTGGCGGCTGATATGGCATTTCCCTGTTCTGTGATTTGATTAAGGGTACTTATTTCTTCTGAAATTGTTTCAAGAATATGTGTTTTTAATTCATTTTCTGAAACCTCAAGGCCTTCAAGATCACGAAAATTAAAAATGTTTGGAAATACTGTACGCCTAAATTTTCTTCCATGATCGAAATAAGAAAATCCGCGTGGATCATCTACCGGCAATCCCCGGGAAAACCCTGCATTTACTTGTTCGGAAATTGTTCGGGCGCGAGGTTCATCATGAATAAAAAGAGAGGAAAACCGCCTTGCCGGTTCTTCATTATAAAATCTTAATATTTCCGAACAACCGTCCGCTCCCATAAGCCCTGCCCATTCTCTTGTTCCCGTAATATCAAACACCGGTAATTCTGCTCCCTGATGAAGTTCCCCTGTCCATTTTGATTCGAGATCACAACGAGCGTATGAAAATTTACCGCCTTCATATTTTATATTTTTAGCACAACAACCCTCGTACGGATCTGCATTTTTATTCCCTTGTGGTTCATCTATGTGTGCGCAGGAATCTGCAGTTGTAACATTCAATGATCGATTTGCTTCTACCTGTTGGGCAAAAGGATATTCATCAGTCCTTGGATTCCCGCGCAGAAGAGTACAATCTTCTACCTCCATTTCTCCTCTATCAACTCCATTCCAATATTGCGGTTTTATAACAAATGTTTCATCAGAAATCCAAACTTCTACAGTGGGGTAAACAGGAATATGTTCGGCAATATTTTCTGACTCTAGCTCCTGAATTAACCTTTCTTCAACCGCATCATTCACAATCTTTAATAATTCAGCTGAGGATTCGTCTTTCCGTGTAATGAGAGATATTGTCGTATCAATTTCTGTCGAATCCCACCGTCCTGAGGTTTCAATTCTACCTCCCAGCAATGCCAGCCAGCTTGAATATGATTCCCGATAGCGCCTAAGTAGATTGTCAGCAATAGTTTTAGACTGTACATCCGGCATTTGATCCAACGCATCCATATCCATTTGTTCGATAATTTGATCTTCTGTCATGGTAGAACCTTGAGCGAGCGCTTCCTTTGCCATCTTGCGCTTATCTTCTTCTGAAAGCTCAGTTGATGCTCCAACACCCTGTTCCTCTTGCTCTTCCTCAAATTCTTCAAGAATTTTTTTGGCAAAATGTTTTGTAAAACGTAAATAAAAGATTTCCTCTACGTAGCGAATCCAACGGAGATAATGGTTATAAAGCATTTCAGGAAGCACTTTTTTTTGTCGATAAAAATCAGCGTAAAAAACTTTTTTTGAAAATGGTATTCCTCCTTTATGAACCTGATGATTTTGATCGAAAAATGTTTCCAGTTCCGCAATCTTCGCTTTTTCTCCGTCCGCCCCGGAACGAATCACGCCATGCCAAATTTCCGCTTCGTCATCCCCGCCATTGAAAACAAAACGTTCTTTTTCTTCGTCCCACACATATGACGGATTTTCGAAATCCACATAAGGATATATAGTGGGCCAGAAATTTTTGTTTTTTTCTATCACAGGAAGTGGAATATCACCGATGAGTACGGTCCCAATTAACTGTGACTTTAGGTCGGATTCCAACCCTGAAAAATATAAATGGGCCAGGCCCTCGTAGATTTCAAAGGGTGAGGTATTATGAGGAATGGGAATTTGAACTACTTTTGCCTGCATGGTAGACTGAACATCCTGGGCATAACCACTGATCTTTTCTAGGAGATCGTCATTTTCTGTTAAATCTTCTGAAACGAGTATGGCAACGATTTTTTTGTTTTCTACTTTTGGGGATACATCCTCATTATTTGCCAATGGCTTTTCCGATATTTCTTCGTTCCCAAAAAAAGCTTCTACTGGCGCTTGCAGGTAAGGCAGTAAAATTGAATAGACTAAAATGACCGAAAGTATTCGTTTTATTTTTTTATTCCAAAAATTTGTTTTTTTGCGCATTTTCCCATTTGGGAATCTACTCTTTTATGCGAAATTTTCAACTAAAACAGGAGAATAATTATTCATAATGAAACCGGCACTGAACAATGATAATTTTCCCGTCTTTGATGGTATAAACCAAGCGGTTCGTGCTATCAATCCTTCGTGACCAAAAATTTCGATATTGGTGTTTTAATGGTTCCGGCTTTCCAATGCCTTCGAACGGGTGACGTTGTATGTCTTTTAAGAGGGCATTGATACGAGAAACGGTTTTTGAATTATTTTTTTGCCAATAACAATAATCTTCCCAGGCATTGGGATGAAAGAAAATTCCTTTCTTCATTATAATTCAAACTTATGGAGTATGTTTTTTTCTTCTTTTTTTATGTCGGTAATAGCTATATCTAAACGCTTTTTATTGGCAGGGGTTGACATAAGATAGAGTGTTTCTTTCAGGGATTCCCATTCTTCAAGGGGTAATAAAACAACCGGTTCTTGTTTTTGAGTGGTAATAATAAGAGGGGTATGATCTTCCTGAATTTGTTTAATATAACGAGGTATATTTTTCCTGAGCTCGGTAGAAGAAATTATTTGCATTTTTATAAAAATTACATAAATAAGTATATATTTATGTACATATTTTGTCAATAAAATTCAAATATGTATTTGATTGTTAATATTTTGTCAATGTAATACAAAAACTTAGATTTGACAATGTGTATAAAATTCAGTATATTCCCTGTTCTTAATGACAACGAAAAACACCGGTCATCATCTTCCGAAAAACCCCATTGCTTTTGCTCTTCATATCACAAAAATATATTGGCGATGGGCTTTGGCGGCTGTAATAGCGGTTGTTTTTGGACGAGGTTTGGAAACTGTCCTTACTTATATTACCAAGCTTCTCATTGATTCTATTACGGTTGTTGAGGACTTAACCGTAATAAACCTTCATGACACCTGGATGTTGCTGGGTGTTTTTTTGGGGATATCTCTTCTTACTGGTATTGCCTGGAGAGCCAGCGGTTTTATGGGGATGCGGTGGATTACCCGCGCCAGAGCAAAATCTTCTGAGTTGCTTTTTGCTTATCTTTCCGGGCATGGATCAGATTATTTTTCGAACCGGTTTGCAGGGAGCTTAACCAATAAAGTTTCAAATGTCGGGAGAGGACAGGATAGTTTATTGATGAGCTGCTTGTGGAATTTTCTCCCGATTACGGTGCAACTGGTCGGGGCAATTTTCCTAACGTTTCTGGAAAATTGGGTTCTGGCGGCTGTCCTGACTTTATGGACTTTTATTTTTATTGGTATCAACCTGTTTTTTGCGAAAGGAAAAATTCAGCTCTCTGAAGATTATGCAGAATCTTCTTCTGCCCTTCACGGGCAAATGGTGGATATCGCTACGAACATTGCGGCTGTACATCACTATTCAAAGCGAAGAGCTGAACTTACTCATTTGGGGAAATATATCCTGGATAAACAATTCAAGGGACTGCGAGGCTGGCAATATTCCGAATGGGTTTTGGTGCTGAATGGTTTTCTTCAAGTTCTGCTCACCGGCCTGATGTTTTCGGGCGCCATCTATCTCTGGGGAAATGAACAAATTACCGTCGGCGCTGTGGTGATGATCATTACTCTCACCATTAATACCCAGCATGCTCTTTTCTTTATTGGAATGAGTATGAATAATTTTATGGAAAATTATGGGCAGATGAAAGAGGGACTGGAGGAGATCATTGTGGGGTATGATATTGAGGATATTTCTGATGCGAAGACACTGAAGGTTAGAAAGGGGGGAATTGATTTTTCCGATGTGTGTTTTCATTACCCAAAGGGAAGAAGTGAGACTGTGGAAAAGAATGTTTTAAAAAAACTTATACTTGATATTCCCGGCGGGCAAAAAATAGGGATTGTGGGGGAAAGCGGGGCAGGAAAAAGCACATTGGCTTATTTACTGCTTCGTTTGTATGACATACAAAAAGGACAAATCAGTATTGATGCTCAGGATATTGCAAAGGTAAACCAGGAAAGCCTGCGCGAGCGTATTGCTTTTGTACCTCAAGAACCTTTGCTTTTTCACCGGACCATTAAAGAAAATATCCGATACGGAAAATCCAATGCTTCTGCCAAGGAGATTGAAAAGGTTGCTAAGATGGCGCATACCCATGAATTTATAAAGGACTTGCCAGAAAAATTCGACACGTATGTGGGAGAACGGGGGGTGAAGCTTTCCGGTGGACAAAAGCAAAGAATCGCGATTGCCCGAGCGATGCTTAAAAACGCGCCAATCCTTGTCCTGGATGAAGCTACAAGCGCTTTAGACAGTGAAAGTGAGGCGCTCGTTCAGGATGCTCTGAAGCATCTTATGAAAGGAAAAACCGTGTTGGCTATCGCCCATCGGCTTTCAACGCTTTTGGCGATGGATCGGATTATTGTGCTGGATAAGGGAAAGGTTGTGGAGGACGGGACGCATAAGGAACTTTTGGAGAAAAAGGGGATTTATGCGAAGTTATGGGGGCATCAGGCGGGAGGGTTTATACAGTAATTTTTATCTATCGCCTCATCCACATTGCTCTTTCTATTCTATCATTTACCTCTCCTGTAGGAAGTTTTCTTAGCATAATACTATCTGGTACAGATTCAAAAAAATCTCCATCTGGTGAAGAAACCATTCCATGGTGTACAACCTTATCGAAATCTGGTCCTTGAATTGGATCCCCATCAATTGTGTAATTAATTGCATTCATTGTATTAATTAATTTAAAAAATATTTTTGAGTTGTCGGGAGCGGGTGTGGATATTATCACCCGCTCCTGAGCGGGAAGGTCTTTTCAGGACAAATCAGGAGCCAACCAACTCCTCCAATGAAGGGATAATAACCCTCAGTCGTGCATCACATCCGGTGGAATTGGACTCTTTTGTGTCGGTTTGGAACAACATCCTATAGAGACCCGAGCTTTTTCCAAAAAGCCGCCTTAAATCCTCTGGTGCCCCACTCTCTGACACATCCCCGTTTTTGGTGCAATATGGAAAATCGACGTGCGGAAAGCCGAGGCGAGCAGCCAGATAGATCATCTCTATGAGATCGGCCGTCTTTTCGTCTTCAGCGTCTTTTTTCGCCGTTTTCTCTGCCTCCCATTCTTCCAGGGTTGTGCCACGGGATTTGGCAATAGCTTCTGCGAGTTTTGTTCTGTCGATTGACATGGGGTTCTACCTCCTTGGAAATGGTTGGACTGATTGAACTGAAAAAGAACTTACTGCTTATATATAATAAAGTAGGAATGTCAAATTTAAAAAAGTAATAATTGAAAAAAACATAAAAATACATAACCTGTTTATGTTATTCATAAAATATATAAGATGATCAAATATGATGATTTCGAAAAGCTTGAGATGATAGTGGGGAAAGTGTTGGAAGTCGAGCGGATTCCCGATGCTGATAAGCTTTATAAACTTCAGGTGGATTTGGGAGAAGAGGAGCCCCGACAGATTGTTTCGGGGTTGGTGCATTATTATACGGAGGATGAGCTTATGGGGCGGAAGGTTATCGTCCTGGTAAATCTGAAACCGGTAAAGCTTCGTGGGGAAATGTCGAACGGGATGTTGCTTTGTGCTAGTGATGAGGATAAGGACCAGTGTATTTTGCTTTCTGTTGAAAAGGATATTGAAGTAGGAGCGAAGGTTTCTTAAATTTGACGATTTATAAAAAAATAAATATAAATCTTACGCTTTTTATTTTTCTGTAAAACCTGGATATTTTCAGTGTCAAAGGGATTAGAAAGTTATGCTCTTTTCATTTTTTGCTTGTGTGTTTTAACTCTTTTTCGGAGGAAATGCCATGTATTGTTCAACACCTAGTGGCGGATGCATCCGTTATGGAAGTAAAAACAGCCATGGAGGCGGAAACAACGGAGATGACAATAACGAACAAAAAGAAAAGAAAGATGATTGCGGCGGAAATGGCTGGTGTGTCGGCTGTTCCCCTGTGGCATTCAATTGCCCCGGTAAACCAGGCGCTAATCAAGATCCTTCTCCACCGCTGATCCGGGCCAAAATCCCCTGCCCCGGATGTACTCCAGACATTCATTGTCCATTCGGGAAAAAGAATGCTCCCTCACAACGCCAAGGATGACACAACAAAAACCCGGCACTGCATGTGTATCATGCGTGCCGGGCGAAAAACAGAGCTTTCTCTCCCCCCTTCCGGATTACTGGTCCTTGATCATCAGGATCGTATGTCTGTCTGAAGAGATCACGCTGAACCCTTCCCCTAATAAAGCAGTGATACAAGCGGGGAGCATCTCCAGCACGTATTCATCACAGGGAGACTTATTGTACTGAATGATAACCGCACGGCTTCCCGGTACGTAACCGCCTAAACGTAGGATAACTCCGTAACTTGGTCCGTAACTTGGTCCTCCATATGGTTGCTTTTTCCCATAATTCAGCGTCATTGCTCCAGATTGACCGTTCATTACTTCCCAGAATACCCCAGGCTTACCTGTGGGAAGAGGCTTGAGTTCGAATGGAACTTTCTTCTTGTCATTCATGACGATTCTCCTTTGATTGCAAAAAACGAAGAGGAAGGCTGTCCTCCACAGCTCTAAAGTGTCAGAAATAAATTAATCAAGTTGATAATCTATCTCAATTAAGGACAAGCAACTCTTCGCTTCAAATCATGTAATTTAAAAGATCAATTTTCTTACTTATATAGATTTTTCGTTATCTGTCAAATTATGCTTTAGTAATATTGACGAATATCTTAAAATAAGTATATGTCTTAATGAGCTTTAAAATCTTTTTAACAAATGTCATTAGAATTTATCGACGGCGCCAACCTCTGGGAAAAACATGATGGACTTCTCCTTCCCTATGCCCAAAAGAACCAAACTTCTCGTGGAAGAGAACAGCTTCATCATCCCGATCCCTGGCGGCTTCCTTTTCAGAGGGATGTTGGGAGGATTGTGAATACAGCTTCTTTTCGCCGATTAGATGGAAAAATGCAGGTGGTTTCACCTGAGAAGGGGGATCATTTTCGAAATCGCCTTACGCACACTCTTGAAGTTGTTCGAATCTCACGAGATATTGCTCGCAGACTAGGGCTCAATGAAGATTTATCAGAGGCTATCGCTCTGGCTCATGATTTGGGGCATCCGCCTTTCGGGCATTCCGGAGAAGAGGCACTCAGAAAAATTATGCAGAGAGTGGGAAAGGATTTTGAACATAACGAACATAGTGAAAGAATTGTGAAATTTATTGAGGAACTAAATCTGAGTCTTGAGGTTTTGGATGGTTTGAAAAAGCATGGAAGTTATTCCCCTCATATGGAAATGGAACTCGTAGATGTTGCGGATGAGATTGCTTATGTGTCTGGTGATTTGGAGGATGGGCTAAGAGGCGGATTTTTTATGCTGGAAGATCTTAACGAAGTTGAAATTTGTCGGGAGGTGATTTCACAACTGCCCGAATGTCTGAAAAATGATCGAGCGGCCATTGTCCGAAGATGTATTGGATTCTTAATGGAAAGAGTTACGGAAAATACGGAAGCAAATATTAAAAAGTTTGAGATAAATTCCCTCTCGGATGTTCAGAGATTGAAGGATCGCGTGTGTATTTTTTCACAGGAATTTAATAAGGAGTTTTGTGCTTTTAAGAAATTTTTAAAAGAAAGGTATTGGAATGCATCTGCGGTATAAGCCAGCAATTCCCGCAATGACCTAAAAGCGGATAAATAAGGCCTATAAATTTTT
>CAYVJW010000021.1:0-18791 GCA_964451885.1 uncultured Candidatus Peribacteria bacterium
TATATTTTTATCAGTTTACTTCTCAACACATCACATCAAAATGGAACTTTGCCGTGGGGGATTTTTTTAATATCCGGTTGGATTGCTTTCCAAGCGATGTTCTGCTATAATAAGCTGATTATTTTTAAAAATGAAAAAATCAGATCAAGGTCAAGGTTTTCGCACAGATGAAGAGGCTGAAAAAGGTCCAGGATCAGGGGCCGCTTATGAGGTGGAAGATACGGAGGCAGAATTAGAGGAATTAAAAGAAGAGACAATAAAGACGGAAAGAGTACGGGAGAAAAAAGAAAAAGAACCAAAAAGGCCAAAACAAAGTCCCGTAGGCTCCGAAATGGCGGATTGGAGTCTGGCAAGGCTTATGGGAAAGCAAGAACGTTTAACTTTATCTCGCACAATTGGGATTGTAGGAGACGAAGAAAAATTAAAACAAAAATTAGATTCATTAGAAAAAGCTAAAGAATCGCTTAGTTTTGTGAAAGGAGGAAGTTCAGATTCAGAAGGTCTAATGGAAGTTTTTGAGGATACAATTGAAGATTTTGGAGAGATTGATGAAAATGGAAATTTTCGGGCAAAGAAATTAAATTTTGAAAATGTAAAAGAAGTAATGGCTGATAGTTGGGAAGCTACACGTGGGGAATTTTTTCTGTTTCGTCCATTTTTGTTTTTGAAGAATATGTTTGTCAATGGAACAAAATGGCGAATGGTTAAAAAATACGAATCAGAAATTAATCTGTATAATAAAGGAAAGGAAATAGGAGGCAAGACAAAGGAAAAAATCACAGATTTCGCGCATCAAGCAAAAAAAGTAAAAAGAACTATGGCGGAAAATCCGGCTGCCAGAGAATCACTTAGAATATTAAATTTGAGAAGAAGATATAAAAGACAGATGCATGACCTTTTAGAAAGGAAAGCCCAGAGAAAAATTTCTCCCAAAAAATTTGCAGAGAGCATAAAAACGCTTACGGGAAAAATTACAAATGAAGGTCTTGAAAACGGCAAGATGGATTTTTTGAAACAAGTAAAACAAAGAAAATTTCCCGGTTTAACTATCAAGACTACGGGCAAACTTGTAGCAATAGAGATTCTATCCCGAGGAATTTTGGAAGGAATTCAACAAGGAAGATTTGGTGCTTTTACGGAAACTATTTCTGATTCAAGTACCTGGCTGGAAGCAATTCCTCTTTATGGGACTTGGCAAAGTTTTAAAAGGTTAGATGCTGATATAGACGAGCCTGCCTGGACCAAGTGGCTGGATTTAGGCGTAAATGTAGTTAGTGATGGGATTCTTATAGGAGGAGTTGTAACCAGTCTTTTTACAGGAGGAACTTCGTTGGCGGGAGCCACAATAGCAAAGACAGCTACAAAAACAGCATTAAAAAGATTTTTAACAAGACGTGGGCTTAAACAAATGGTGAAAAGTACAGCGAAAGGAACTCTCAGAATTGGAAAAGAAGCAACTTTATCAGCAGGGAAGTGGTCAGCTATTTCATTTGCGGCACAAAAATCATTTGAAAAGCTTTTCCCGGATGGCGTTATTGAACGTATAGCAGTTAAAGCTCTTTCTCCTCAGCAACAGAGATTAGTATCTATGGTTAAATAATGACCGGTCTCACCAATAAAAAAGCAAAAAAATTACTCCAAAAGTTTGGCCGAAATATACTCGAAGCCAGACCGGGGACGCCGTGGTGGGAAATTTTGGGGCGGCAGTTTTCGGACTTGATGGTATTGATCCTGGTGGCGGCCGCGGGGATTTCTTATGGATTGGGGGAGGAAGTAGATTCGATCGTAATCATTGGGATAGTAATATTAAACGCCGGGATAGGATTTTCCCAGGAATACCGGACAGAAAAAATCCTCCAGGCGCTTAGGAAAATGATCCGCCCGGAAATCACCGTGATCCGGGACGGAGAAGAAAAACTGATTCAAACGGCTTTACTTGTACCAGGTGACTGGGTAGTTCTTCGTGAGGGGGATAAGATACCCGCTGACGGGATGCTGAAAGAAGCCCATGTTTTCCGGGCCAATGAATCCGCTCTCACTGGGGAAAGCGTGCCAGTGGATAAGTTCAAGGAAGAAGAGGTATTTATGGGAACATCCGTAGTACACGGATCGGGAATTATGGAAGTAGTGAAAACCGGCATGCGGACAAAGTTTGGAGAGATCGCCCGTCTCGCCACGGAAACCGAAGATCAGCCTTCCCCCCTTCAAAAAGAACTGAAACATATCGGAATCTTTGTGACAAAGATTACAGGGGTCCTCTGTCTTTTTCTTTTCGGAGTCGGAATCTGGAGAGGCTCGGAAATACTCGAAAGCCTGCTTTTTTCAGTTTCCGTAGCCATTGCGGCAGTACCGGAAGGGCTCCCCACGACCATTACCGTAGCCCTGGCTTTGGGAGCGACCGTATTAACCCGAAGAAAAGCCGTAGTTAAAAGGCTTTCCTCAGTTGAAACCCTCGGAGCCGTAACGACAATCTGCTCAGACAAAACCGGAACCCTCACCCGCAACGAAATGATGGTGAAGGAAATTTATCTGGCAGATAGGTCTATTTTTCGAGTATCCGGCACAGGATATTCTCCGCACGCGGGAGAGATAACCTTCCTGGGAGGCCCCCCACAGACCAAAGAAAATAAAGCGTTGCTCCATGATCTACTGGAAATAGGCTGGAAATGCAATGATTCAAAGTTAGTGAGAAAACACGGTAAATATACGGTACTCGGCGATCCGACAGAAGGAGCGCTTTTGACTTTGGTGAGAAAATACCAGTTTTCACGAGAAGCGGCAGAAGATGAGTTTCCGTTCCTCAGCGGCGAAGTAGAGGAAATATTTCCTTTTGATTCCAACAGAAAAATGATGTCCGTAATCTCGGAAAAGGAAGTACTGGTAAAAGGCTCCCCCGACCACGTGCTGGAAAGATGCAAATACTGGACAGACGGAAAAAGGACTTACCCAATGACACCGCAAAAAATAAAAAAAATCCGCGCTCATTACAAACGCATGGCCAATAACGCATTAAGAGTATTAGCATTCGCCAAAAAACGAAGTTCTCAATTCTCCCCCCCCGGTGTGGGGGGAGATGTCCAAGTAAATAATTCCCCCCCCCCGGTGTGGGGGGAGATGTCCAAGCGAAGCGAGGACAGAGGGGGGCTGAATACAGCCGAAAACTACGAACAAAACTTAACCTTCATCGGCCTGACCGGTATGCTCGACCCCCCTCGTGAAGAAGTTCGCGAATCAGTAGAAAACTGCAAGACAGCGGGACTCAGAATTATAGTCATCACCGGAGATTATGGAGCTACAGCTGAGGCTATCTCTAAAGATCTGGGGATTATGAAAGAAGAGGATAATAATTGTTCATTCACCGGTGATCAGGTAGAAAAAATGACAGACTCTCAGCTTAAAAAAATACTCACAGACAGAACCCGTCCTCTGATCTTTGCCAGAAGTCTCCCGCCCCAGAAAATGAGAATCGTTTCCCTGCTTCAGGAGCAAGGGGAAATCGTTGCGATGACGGGGGATGGAGTAAATGATGCTCCCGCACTCAAGAAAGCAGACATCGGCGTAGCCATGGGGATTACCGGAACCGAAGTGTCCAAGGAAGCCGCCACCATGGTGCTTACTAATGATTCTTTTTCCTCTATCGTGACAGCCATAGAGGAGGGGAGGCGGATTTATGAGAATTTGAAGAAATTCGTCTGGTTTATTTTCTCCTGTAATATTGGGGAGCTAGTAGTGGTTTTTTCCGCAATATTGTTTCAGTTTCCGCTTCCGCTGACGGCCGTACTAATACTCTGTGTGGATCTGGGTACTGACATCTTGCCAGCCATTGCCCTGGGTGTTGATCCGGCGGAAAAAGGAGTCATGAAAAAACCGCCCCGTGATCCGAAATCAAAAGTCTTGAACAAAAAATTTGTTCATGATTTCCTGGTGATTGGATTTGTTATCGGGGCTACTGTAACAGGAGCTTTCCTATGGACGATAACAAATGACGGATGGAACTGGGGAATGCCGACGGATGGACGATATTTCCACGCAATGACCGTAGCATTTACAGCGCTTGTTTTTGTTCAGCTGATAAATGCTTTTTCTTCCCGAAGTTACTCACAATCCGTTTTCACGCAAAACCCGTTTTCAAACGGCTTTTTAGTGATAGCTATTATAACTTCCGTTTTGCTGGTACTACTAATGATCTATATCCCTGCCTTCAACCAAATACTAAAAACCGCTCCGCTGAGTTGGTATGACTGGGGAGTGGTGGCGGTGGCGTCAATAGTACCGTTATTTGTTGTAGAGGGGAGGAAGATGGTCATTAGAATTAATAATTACGAATGAAGAAATATTAGAATTCCGTGGTTGGAGTAGCAGGTAGTTGGGGGGGGTATTATTTCCTTGCGACTTGCTCCTTATCTCTTGCTGCATGCAATTACCTCTATCTCAATCCTCGCCCCCATCGGCAGCTTTGAAACCTCTACAGTAGAACGTGCAGGCTTATGATCCCCAAAAAATTCGCCATAAATTGCATTCACCACTGCAAAATCAGAAATATCATCCAAAAAAATAGTCGTTTTAATCACATTTTCTTTAGTAAGATTTTGAGATGAAAGTAGCGCTTCAATATTTTTAAGCACTTGTTTTGTCTGGGACTTGATATCCTCTCCCGAAAACTCTCCTTCAATAGTCAAAGGGATTTGACCGGAAAAAAAGAAAAAACCGTTAGCTTCGAGACCTTGGGAGTAGGGACCGATAGCTGATGGTGCGTATTTTGTACTAATGATTTTCATAGCCAGAAGTTTATATTTTGCCATTTGCCCGTCAACTCGTTTTCTCGTCAACTTTCCCTTGACTTATATACCGAAAAACGTAGAATCCATCGGTCTTAATTACCCTTAGATAAAAATGAAAACAGGAATCCATCCTCAAATGAACCCGGTTATTTTTCGTGACGCTTCAGCGAAAAAAGACTTTTTTATGTACTCTGCCATGACGAGTGACCTGAAAGAAAAAATTAAAGGAGTCGAGTACTATGTAATTCGATTGGATATTTCGAGCGCCTCTCATCCCTTCTTTACCGGAAAACAAAGCTTGATCGATACCTCCGGGCGGGTAGAGAAGTTCGAAGCAAGGATGGCAAAAGCAAGGAGCAAGTCGCATGGTAAGGAACAAGAAGAAAGTAATGATAAAAAATAACCATTTAACCATTTTTTCATGCCAAAAGAAAAATCAAAAATTACCCACCCTATTACCTTCCAAGACTGGAAAAATCTGTTTAACGCCACTTTTGTAGCTTTCCCCGATGTCTGGTGGAGAGTCGCGGTGATAAGTATTTCCGCGCTTTTGATAATGTTTTTTGGCATAATAATTTTAGGGTTAATCGCCTTTTTTTCATTTGGCGGATTTGAAGGAATACAAAATATATACGCAAATTTTATGATGGGAGGTAGTCTGGATATTCCGGTTATGTTTGGGCTCGGTGCTTTAGTCTTAATTCTGGCCATTTGGCTGATTGTTTTTAGCATTGCCGGAAAAATCGGGAATTTTCTGATAGTGAAGGGATATATAAACAAACATTTGGGAAATCCGTTTAAAATCTTTTTCCGAGAAACGTGGCATTATTTTTGGAGATATGTGTGGTTGGGAATTCGGGTTGTATGGTATGTTGCCTGGCCGGTATTGCTCGTAATGCTTTTCAGTGGATTGATCGGGGCATTTTTGAATGGAGAAGCCGGCGGCGTAGGGCAAACGATTTTAGATATTGTTGTGACAATCGCTTTTGTAGGCGTATTCTTATTGGCAATTATGAGAGGGGTCCAATGCTTTTTTGCTCAAGCCACATTGGTGCATTTTGACAAGAGTACGATAAAAACATTCCCTTCAGCAATAAATCTTGTGGTCGGAAATTGGTGGAGAGTATGTTTTTCCCTTTTAGGTTTTTTCGTTCTCGTGAGTATTGTTCGATTCTTTTTTTTCATCCCAGAAATTTTAATGAGCTACAACATAGTTGACACCAGCGAAACAGTGGCAGATATTTTTGCATTTATTGATTTTTGCTTTTCCTTCTTTATACTAGCGCCCCTGCTTATTACTTTCGTGTACATGCTTATGGTGCATTTGGCAAAAACAAAAAAAATAACTCCTTAAAAAAAATCCTTTGATTGATAATTCTTAATTGAAAATTGATAATTGAATTCCCATGCCCAAAAAACCAACGCCCTCCAAAAAACAAGCCGTATCCTCCACCCGTTCGAGATACGGTGCTTATGTAAGGAAAAAAAGAATAAAGCTTGATAACGCAGTAGCACTAGATAAGTGCCAAAACTGCGGCGAAAAAAAACGTCGCCATTATGCATGCCAGGAATGCGGCATGTACCGGGGAAAACAGATTTTTGAACCGAAGCAAAAAGTGGCTCCTGAGCCGATTCAGGAGATACAAGCGTGACAAGGTGCAAGTAACAAGGAGTAAGTGGCCAAGGTAAATAATTAGATGTTAGATTTTAGTTTTTTGATAATGAATAATTAGCTGTTTAACAATAATTGATGGAAAAAGATAACAACATCATAGATAAAAAAGCTCGCCATGAGAGCAGGGTTATAGCAACAAAAACTTTATTTGCTTTTCTTGAGAGAGACCAGAAAGTGGCTTTAAAAAAATGTTTTTCGCATGTTCTGAAAGACATTGAAAACCGGAAGTCGGATGAGTATGCCAAGAAACTTTTAAATGCTGTTGAAGAAAATCTGGGAAAAATAAAACTGATTATCAGATCCTTTGCTTCTGAGTTTTCCTTTGATAAGATAGCCCCGATAAACCGCTCTGTGTTGATCCTGGGGATTGCGGAAATGAAATATTTTGACACGCCACCCATCGTCGTAATCAACGAATACATTGAATTGGCAAAACAATTTGGAGAACTGAAATCAGCATCTTTTGTAAACGCAGTTCTCGACTCATATCGAAAAAACATGGAAAAAGAATAAATAACCATTCAACAATTTAATTATTTAATTTATGAAGAATTTTGCTCCTCTATTTAAAAAATTTGGCTTTGAGATAGAAGATACAAAACTCATGACAGAAGCTTTTGTTCACCGATCTGTCTTAAATGAAAGGCCGAAAATGGTGCATAACGAACGTATGGAGTTTTTGGGAGACGCGGTACTCGAACTTATTACGACAGAATATTTATATCGAAATTATAACCAACCCGAAGGCGTACTCACCAATTATCGTTCTGCGTTGGTAAAAAGAGAAACATTAGCTTTTGTAGCTCGAAAGCTGGATTTGGGGTCTTATCTGATTCTTTCCAGAGGAGAAGCAAATTCAGGAGGGCGGGAAAAAGATTATTTATTGGCTAATGCTTTAGAAGCAGTAATAGGAGCTATTTATCTGTCAAAAGGTTTTGAAGTATCGCGGGTTTTTATAGAAAAATGGGTTTTAGTGGAACTTCCCTCCATTATTAAATCCAAGGCCTACATGGATGCCAAGTCCCAGTTTCAGGAAGTATCCCAAGCAGAAAAAGGAACCACTCCCCACTACGAAGTCGTATCCGAAGCCGGACTTGACCATGAAAAAACTTTTATCTTGGGAGCTTTTTTGGGGAATAAAAAAGTAGGGGAAGGAGAAGGTAGTTCAAAACATGTGGCACAGATGAACGCCGCAAGGGACGCATTAAAAAACAAAGGGAAATGGTAATCAAGGAACAAGTGGCAAGGAAATTTTATTAAATAAAAAATAATGACCCACGACTACAACGCCGAAAACATCCAAGTACTCGAAGGCCTCGACCCGGTGCGAAAACGCCCCGGCATGTACATTGGATCTACTGATACGAGGGGACTCCATCATCTAGTATGGGAAGTTCTGGACAATGCCATCGACGAAGCCATGGCCGGACACTGCAATAATATTTTTGTCCGGATACATGAAGACGGATCGCTTTCTGTTTTAGACGACGGACGAGGAATTCCAGTCGACAAGCATCATCAAACAGGAATATCCTCGGTAGAGACTGTGCTCACGGTGCTTCACGCAGGAGGAAAATTTGGCGAAGGAGGGGGATATAAAGTATCCGGAGGATTGCATGGAGTAGGAGTATCAGTAGTAAACGCCCTTTCCGTCAGAACGGAAGTAACCGTTGAGCGGGACGGAGGAAAATATTTTGTAGCTTTTGAAGCCGGAGAACCGGCTGAACCTCTAAAGAAAGTTGGAGAGTCTGACCGGCACGGAACAATGGTACAGTTTTGGCCGGATGAAAAGATATTTGAAACGTTAGACTTTGAATTCGAAAATATTAAAAAACGCCTTCGTCAACAAGCTTATTTAACACGAGGAGTAAATATCTCTCTATTCGACGAAAGGAAAGAGCGCGAAGACGCCTGCCAGTTTTATTTTGAAGGTGGAATATCCTCTTTTGTCCGCCATTTAAATGAAGACAAAGAACATGTCGGAGTGATTATTGCCTTTGACGGAGAAAAAGATGATGCCGCTATCGAGGTTGCAATGCAATATACCGGAGAGTTTCGTGAAAATATTTTTACCTTCGCCAACAATATCCAGACCTCAGAAGGAGGGACCCACTTGACCGGATTTACTATGGCTCTCACAAGAGTCATGAATAAATACGCCCGGGACAAAGGATTTTTAAAAGAAAAAGATCCGAATTTTGTAAACGAAGACGTAAAGGAAGGCCTCACCGCCATAATTTCCATAAAAGTCCCGGAACCGCAATTTGAAGGGCAAACGAAATCTAAACTTGGAAACTCGGAAGTCCGGGGGATAGTGGATAAATTTTTTTCAGAAAAACTCATAGAATTCTTAAACGAAAACCCAAAAGAAGCGTTGAACATCGTCAATAAATGCGCCCTGGCCACCCGAGCTCGGTTAGCAGCCCGAGCTGCGCGGGACACAGTCATCCGTAAAGGCGCTCTGGAAGGCCTAACCCTCCCAGGAAAACTAGCCGACTGTTCTTCCAAAAAACCAGAGGAATGCGAACTCTATATCGTAGAGGGAGATTCCGCCGGCGGATCAGCAAAACAAGGTCGAGACCGGCACACCCAAGCCATATTACCACTCCGGGGAAAAATCCTGAACACCGAACAGTGCCGGCTGGAAAGAATGTTATCTAATGCTGAGATCAAGAACCTGGTAATAGCTATGGGCACATCAGTGGGAGACACCTTTGAAATCGAAAAGCTCCGATACAGAAAGATCATCATCATGACCGACGCCGACGTAGACGGAGCGCACATAAGAACTTTGCTATTAACACTTCTTTTCCGTCATTTTCGAACCCTGCTCGAAAACGGAAACATCTACATCGCCCAACCCCCCCTCTACAAGCTCCAAAAAGGGAAAAAAGTATGGTACGCGATGAATGACGAAGAAAAAGAAGAAATAGTAAAAGAACATGAGATAAAAGGAGATAACATTCAAAGGTATAAAGGACTAGGAGAAATGAACCCCGATCAGCTCTGGGAAACAACCATGGATCCAGAAAATCGCCTATTGGCCCAAGTTACCATGGAAGACGCCGAAGCCACCGATCATATATTTAAAGTACTCATGGGAGGAGAAGTTCCCCCCCGGAGGAAGTTTATCCAGACACATGCAGCGAATGTAAAAGATCTTGATATATAGCATTATTATTTCTTTCGTGAGTCAATAAGAAAAATTTGACTTCACAAAAAGTGATTAGCTACAATATATAAGTTAAAAAAATATTTCTTAAATAAAAACAAAAATGAAAAAGAATTTCGGGTTTACATTAATTGAGCTACTCGTGGTCATCGTGATCATGGGAATTTTAGCAACAATCTCTACGGCAACATTTAGTTCTTATTTTGCGAAGGCGAGGGATGCGAAGAGATTATCATCTGTTCAAAGCATGAAAATGCTGATACAGATGGCCGGCTCGGATGATTGGACTGCGCACAGGTATTTGTTTCAGGAAGGAGAAAATGAAGTAACATTAGGTGTAAATAAAAAAAGTTTAAAAACGTTGACATCTTTATTTGATGAGAATGATTATACGCCTCCGAAAGGGGAAAATAGTATTTGTTATTTGATAGGCATGGGATCAGGATTTGATGAATATGTCGGGGATGATAATCAGTTTTTTGTTGCTACCTGGAAAGAGTCGACGAATGAAATAATTGTTGATGGGACAAAAGGTGCCAAAGCATTAATGGAAAGCGCTGGATTGAAAAGGGATGCTTTTGTATGTGGTACGATGGTAGAGCGAGGTGAAGATGCTTTAAAAGGAGTATTTGGTGATAACACAGCAGCTGGAACAAATGCACAAGCTTTTTTTATTGAGACTTTAAATTTACCGGATGCAGCCACCGGAAAAATGTTAGCAGATATAGCACCATAAGTCATTATGGTTTAAACGTGTACTGGAGTAGGTCGTCTCCGACATGGTTCGAAATAAACCTTAGTTGGTTCAATAGTCCCAGCACTATTGAACCAACTTTTATATTTGCGCAGACTAGGTTTAAACTTGGCCTTTTTTTTAACTTCTGTTATAATCTAAATTGAAAAGTAATTAACATTTACTAAAAAATGATCCCAGAAGACAAAGCAGATCTTATCATTGAAATTTTGCATCAGCATGAAAAACGCTTTGATCAAATAGAAAATCAAAGAAAAGATGACAAAATAGAAATGCATCAACGCTTTAAACAAATGGAAGTTCAAAGAAAAGATGACAAAATAGAAATGCATCAACGCTTTGAGCAAATAGAAAGGCGTTTTGAGCAAATGGATAGGCGTTTTGAGCAACTCGTAGACCTTATTCGTGAAGAAAAACACGAAAGAGAAAAATATGAAGAAAAACTTCAAAAAGTGTATGAATCTCGTGATCGGGTAACCGTTAATTTTACTCGTTCATGGGCAACAGCCTCTTTCTTCATTGCCCTCATCGCATCAACCATCGTTTTAGCAGTCGCAAAAGCTTTTTAAATTTTATAGATGCTGAGAGACTGGATCCGCCTCCGAATAATCCAAATAGCCATAGATATTGTGCTTCTTTACGGAGCTTTTTTACTGGCCTATTTTCTCCGTGTAGGATTCATCTTTTCCTTAGACTTCCCATTTTCATTCTTCGCCCCCCTCTCTCTGGTGGCAGTTTTAATCTGGAGCGGATTTTTAATCCTCACAAAATACTACCGAATTCCCCCCCGATCCGGAGAAAAAAAATGGTTTGACATAACATTGGTCATCCTGGGCGGCGGGATTTCCATAGGTTTTTTGATCGTCAGTTATTTCTTTCCGCGGGATATCTTATTTTCCCGATTGATCGGCATAAATATTTTTGTATTTGGTTCTGTGTTTTTGCTTATGTCACGATATATATTTTTGCGCATTTTAGCCGAACGCAAAAAGAAACAGGAAAAAGTCTATCGCACCTTGATTGTCGGAGCGAACCGCGTGGGAGAAAAAATAATTGCCGCGATTAAAAACGATCCCTACGCCCCCTATAAAATTATCGGCGTAATCGATCCCTACGGGATGGCAAAAGAAATAAAAGGATCAAAGATATTGGGAAAACTGGATAAATTGGAGCGAATCTGTGAAACAGAAGCCGTAACCGCTCTCATTCAATGCGATGCCTTCGAACATACAATAAATTTAATATCCTTCTGCGACGAAAAAAACATCAAATTCCAATTTGACCCGGCACTCAGAGGAATTTTCGAAAAAAACCTCCGTATCCGCGAAGTAGCTGGAGTCACCATGATATCCTTCGTAAAACGGGATTTTAACCAAAAACACAAGCAAGTTTTTTATCGTTTTGCCGATTGGGTATTGAGACAAGTGTTTGATATAGACTGAAACTGTTCACCGCTAAGGGTGAGAGATAAAATAACATGTTCAAGTTCGCTCAGATTTGCATTATATAGATTTATAAAAAATTGAGGAATATTGTAATATTGTGAAAGTTTTTAGAAATTTAGATGATGTGAAGCTGTGATGAAATTGTTCAAGTTATTTTGTCGCTCGCCCTAACGGCATCAGTAACGTGCCAAATGCGCAAATGCCTTATTTGCCTGTGCCATCCGCTGCATTTCTTCCTTTTTGGTAAACGCATACCCGCTTTTATTAGATGCATCGAGTAACTCCAAGGCCAACCTTTTGTACATCGGCATTCCTTTCTTTTTCCTGGCGCCTTCCAGAAGCCACCGAATAGACAAACTCTGCTGCCTGCGTGGAGACACCTCAAGAGGAATCTGATAAACCGCCCCGCCAATACGTTTTGCTTTCACCTCCATGCTCGGTTTTGTATTTTCAACCGCCAGCATGAAGGTTTTTAAAGAATCCTTTTCTCTTTTACGGCTAAGTTCTTCAAACATATCACGCAGAATTTTTTGCGCGATGCTCTTTTTCCCTTGTTTCATGAGGCAATTGACGAATTTGCTTTGAAGAGGATCGCTAAAAGAAAAAGGACTTTTATATTTAATTGCCTTCTCCTGCTTTTTGGCTGCACCATCTTGAGGCTCCTTTTTGGCAACCGTTTTTTTTGTAGCCGATTCCGAATTTTTAGAGGCGGCTTCGGAGGCCGCTACTTTTGTGTCGTCGGGCATGATTATAGAAAATTAGTAATTAGAAACTTAAAGTTTAGAATTATTTAATAAGTTAGCGTATTTAATAGCTTATTTAAATTTTTTTTCAAGTGAAATTAATTTTTTCTTGACAAAAGAATATAAATCGCTATAAAAGAGAACGGTAAAGATAAAAATCTTAAATTTTCCGCTTCGCGTTTTCTTTCACTTCGTTCACTCAGATTCTTTACCAAAGACAGTTCTTTTTGTTCTTTTACATATCGGAACAATACACTCTTATAAAAACTGAAGTGGGTCGGTCGGAAGCTGATCAGCTTCATAATTGAAATCAGAATATCTTCCTACAGGGAGATTATGCGGGTGAAAAGTCTATAAAAAAAACTAGTAATTTTTTTTACAGATTTTTTTCCCGCATAACCTTTCTTTTGGAAGGTAGAGTGGGGCAAACCCTTAACGTAGTACAACAGAGAAGGAAAAGCAGAAGATGAATGAGAAAAAAGTATGCATCAGCAAGGAAGCAACAGCCGGACAGGTTTTTTCCCTGGAAAAGGTGGAATCCCGCATCACCGAGGAAGCCATCCTGTTCTCCGCCGGGTGGAAACCTCAGAAAAAGAGCGAGGATGAAAAGTTCGATGTGGACATCATCGCCATTGCGGTGGACGCCAACGGTCAGGCTGTCACCAACGGTGTCCTGTTCTACGGCGTGGCGCAGGCCCAGAAACTCCCGGAAGGCTCGCCTTTCGAGGTTCTGAACGGTGCTATGAAACACACCGGGGACAACCGGGATGGCGAAGGCGAAGGCGATGACGAAACCATTGTCCTCAATCTACCGGAACTGCCAACAGAGGTGGCGAAGGTGATTCTATTCGCCGACATCTACCAGGGTGTCGAGCGCGCCCAAAACTTCGGCCGGATCCTTGATGCCTATTTGCGGATCCTCCCGGAGGACGGCACCGAGGTTCTGTTCTCCAAGCTCGGTGACCAGTTTGCCGATGCCACCGGTGTCCATCTCGCCAGCTTCGTGCGAAACGAACAGAGCGAAATGGGCGAATGGGATTTCGAACCCGTTCTGCAGCCCGCCAACGGCGGCGTGAGCACCATTCTGTCCCAGTACGGTGTTACCACCACCCAGCAGTCATAAAGCCCCGGCGGCATAGCCACAAGGTCTTTTGACTCTTAATAATGGATGGCTGGCGGCGATTTCTTCTGATTTCAAAGCCGGCCCATCCACTTCAGTTTTTATCTCCCTCTAAAAAATCAGAGAACTCTAGAGTTCTCTGGTTTTTTACAAACAAAAAAACAGAACTGCACACATTCTGTTTCTTCATAATATTAGATCAAATAAATTTAAGCCAATAATTAATCTCTTGGCTTCGGAGGTCGCGCTTCATTAACGACTAGATTGCGACCATTTAGGTCATGGCCGTCAAGGGCTGCAATAGCCTTTTCCGCGTCTTCATCGTTTACAAAAGTAACGAAACCGAAACCTTTTGATCGGCCGGAGAACTTATCTTTGACGATAACTGCTTCCTCAACCTCCCCGTGCTGGGAAAAAAGTGCATGCAGATCATCTTCGGTTGCTCCCCATTCGATATTTCCAACAAATAATTTTTTTGCCATCTCTCAAAAAGGAAAAAAAGTAAATAAAAAGTGTAAGTTAAGTGTTTGTTCTGTGCAAATCGAGGACCAAACTGTGCACATTCTACCAATACTGCAAAAGAAAAACCACACACTTACAATGCCATTATAACTAAAAAATAAAAAAAGCAAATGAAAATGGAAAAAAAACGGACCGGCAAATGCAGCCGGCCCGCAAAAATCCCCTACGGTTCAGGTTCGGCTATTGGCATCATGCTGAGAAAGATACATTATCTCACTGAAAATAGCGGTTCTTATCTTTCTTCCTCTGCTTCAGCGATGCCCTTTGGATGTACGCGATCAATTCCCCCAAACTCCGTTGCAAACTGAAGTTCAAGTTGATGAACTGTACATTGCAGTAGTATTTTCCGTTTTTAGTCGTTATTCGGACGAGTTTGCCGGGGATGGAAACTTTTTCATCGGATTGCCCCCAGTGGAATTCTACCTCCACTTGGATGCCTTCATCCATATTACGCTCATTGGGGGGGGCGGTGAAGAAAACCCCGCCGGGACTAAGATCAACAAGCTCCGCATTGAGGATTTCGTTGTTGCGGGGGCGTTTAACCGCCGCAATGCAAACATTCGCATCGTTCCCCTCGACCCGTGCGGTATCCCGCTGTCTCTCTTTTATGCTGATAACAGCCGGAAAGTACAGGCGAAAACCACCGGAGGCCGCATCGACGACGGAAGTTTTGAACCGGTAAGATTTGCCGGACATCGAGAACTCGATAGTGACCTCTCGGCCGTCCGTAAGCCTTTGGTTTGCCTCTTTTTCTTCGAGGGGATCGATGTGCAGGTACTTGGATTTCTGCATGGTTTCCCGTCCTTGCGACACCCCCGTAAGGCGAGTGTGGTATGTATTAATACCCCTTCCCAGGTAAAGCGTTGCCGAAACTCTTTTCCCTGTTGTATCCTCCAGAATATTGTGGATACTTTTGGGATCATCGAGAGGCTCCATTTCGTTGCGGGCTCTGCTTTTTGATGGGGTTTTGGGGCTGAGTCTGAACAGTTGCTTCCAACTCCATTTTTTGCGAGTGTTCATTTGAACTCTCCTCAAGATTGAAGCGGGACTGAACCCGCAGGGGTGACAGAAGATGAAAATAAAGAAGACAATGAAAAAATGAAAATAAAGCCTTCATTTATGTGCAAGTCACCCGCCCACGGGTGGCTAATTTGCCTAACCTGACTGGCAGGGAGCAGACATTGCCGCTGGCAATAATTTACGAAAAACTTCGAAAATATAGCTCCACAGACAACGCCAGCGACTGCCAGCCTAACTTCGAAATGTAAAAGAACTTAGGGTTTAACAAAAAAATAAAGTACGTAGATTCGCTAAGATTTGCGTTCAGATAGATTTATAATGTTAAGTTTTGTTCTGTTAGAGGTTTCCCTTATCCTACTAACTATGCTTTTATACTTATAATTCAATAATCTGTCAATATCGAAATTAAAAATTCCCCCCGGAGTACCGGGGGGAATTTTTCACATCAAACGTCAAAGCCGAAGACCCGGGTAATTTACCTTCCCGGATCCTAGAACCGGAATCGCTTTCACCTTTCTCACCCTATGAATCTTCGAAAGACCCGACAAGCCGGACTTCTTTAAGGCGGCATTGGCTTTCTCGCGAGAAATATCAATCGTGGTGAAAAGACAGATCACGGTACGCCTGGCGCCGGCTTCCCCTTCTTTGGCGGTAACCGCAATCCTTGGGCCATCCTCTCCGGGTGGCCAGCAGTCAGACAAGGCTGTTTCAATCTGCTGCAAGCCGATTTTTTCTCCGGAAATTTTTACAAAGCGGCTCAAGCGCCCGGAAATGTCCAGAGACTCATCATTTATGGTTCCCAGATCCCCGGTGTTGTACCATCTTGCCCCTTTGATTGTCACGAACGGATTACGAGCCTCATTACCCATATAACCGGGAAAGACGTTGGGACCGCGAGTGATGATCAACCCGCGCTCCCCGTCCGGAAGAGCGCGCAGCGTATCCGGGCAAACGATCATCACCTGCATATCCTGCACAGGCTTGCCGACTCCATTTTTTGTCGCCGTTTTATCATACGTGGTGATTGTTATTGTCGGACCGCATTCAGTAGTGCCGAATCCGACCCTCAACTCTGCTCCCAAGCTTGAGACTTGGTCAATGAGGGCTTGTGGGGTGGGTTCTGCCCCGGACAGAAAGAGCCGGCCGGTTTTAAACGCCGATGGATCGGTGACACTCAGCATTTTCAGAAGGAAAGTAGGAGGTCCCACACAGACCGATACTCTCCATTTCCGAAAAACGCGGGCAGATTGTCTTCCCCTTGTGGGATCAGGGTGGTAGACGGTTTTTAACCCCAAAACAGTCGGCAACACAACATTCGCCGTAAAACCGAACGAATGGAACGGGGGCAGAAATCCAAGAAGGATATCACACCCAACCATCGACACGCGCTGCATTATCCCGCTCACGTTCGAAAGAATATTGCGATGCGTTAACGGCACGCCCTTGGGGCTTGCTTCCGAGCCGCTGGTGAAAAGGATCACCGCAGTGCTGTTTGAATCTCCTTTCCAATTGAAGTATCGCAGAATTTTTTCCGGAGACATCTGGGCCAGGAGATAAGCAAACAGCTTTCTCCACGGCCCGATTTGCTTTTTCAGATCTTCCACCGCCAGGAGTTTCTCCTTCACAGCAGGCCCCAGAGGAGCTTTCAATTTTTCCAGGAATACACGGGAGGTGAGGACGACTTCCAACTTCGAAAGATCAACGGCATGCTTCAGGTTCTTGGGGCCTGCAGTCCAGTTGATCATCACCGGAACTTTTCCGGCCAACAAAGTCGCATAGGTCAGGATTACCGCACCTACGGAGGCAGGCAGCATGATGCCGATGTTTTTGCCTGGAAGCTTTTTGATCCGGCCGGCTGCTGCCAGAACGGAAATCTTGAGACGCTTGTAAGTCAAAATCCCCATACGTTCATCGGCCACGGCTACAGAATCGCCCATCCGGTCACAGCAGGTGAGAAAAGCTTCCGGAATGGTTTCGGACTCGGGACAGAATTGGATTCCCGGACGAAACCGTTTCATCCAGCCGGAAGGCGGTGAGGTATCAACACCGGCCTGACTCACAACGATTTGCCGCCGGGAAGAAAAATTGAACAGCTTAGATAGTACAAGCATGAGTGTATCACTCCTTTCTGCTTTAGATTGTGAAGGCGATATTGGACATTGTCGCTTTCTGATGAATTTATGTTCGTTCTTCTCCTTGCCACTTCCTACAGGCCTCTTAAAACCTGCTCATTGCTTCAACGTTATGTGAAAGATCACGTGCCATTAAGTATTCAACAATTCGAAAATCAATGGCAATGCTTGCTAAACATAAAAATATTTTTAGCAATTACTGCTTATGTATATTATTAATATTTTTCGTCAACTTTAGTCGCAAAGTAATTGATCCATTAACTGCGTGGATGAGCTCAAATAAATCAAACAGCATTACACAATTTCATTCTACAAAAAATTTATCCTCCCCCCAATTTTCGGGGTTACATGTAATGTAATCGTGTATTTTTTCGTATGATTGTTGATTGCGTATGATGTGTTCATGATAATTGCGTTGCCAAATGCGTTTTTCAAATGGCGGAAATTTCCCAGATTTTACGCCACAAATGTATTCATTGGTAGTTAATGATTTAAAGACCTCAATCATATCCCCAATGGTTTTCCCTGTAGGGGCAATCCCTTGTGGTTGCCCTGTTTGTTGTGATGCCCCTACGCGTAAAGGGTACCCACAAGGGGCACCCCTACAGGTGGAATTGCCAATAGTCAAGATTGTATGAAAATGGTTCGGCATTACCACAAACACATCCAATTCTACATTGGGAAACCGTTCAGGTAATCGTTCCCATTCGTTTTTGATTTTTTCTCCTATCATTCAAAAACATTTCCGCGTTTTTAATTTCACCAAACAAACATTCCTGATTTTGTGTGCAAATGGTAATGAAACATATCTCATCTTGAGAATAATCATAATTTTTTAGACGGATTGATCTACGGTGATGTATTTTTGGATTGTATTTCATGTAATTATTCGTTTGAATTCAAAAACACTCTTTATTCCTCCTTCCATTCCGTATTCTGTACGAGGAAGCACACCTTTTACTTGACCGATCTTCCCACTTTTTCCCCAACCTTTTTCTCGATAATATACATATTTCACCGCCTCTTTCTGACCATTTTTTATATGATTGATAATTCGTGTTTTGTAGACATAACAATTTTCGGGATTGATGCCTTCGGGATAAACAGACTCAGTTCGAAGCACTTCTTTTTCTCGCTCTAATTTGGGTACTTTTTTTCCTCGAACACGAGAGTGCTTTCGGACAACTTCGACATACAAAAATTATAGCATCCAAAACGCTACAAGCAAGCGTAAACAAGCTAAAAAGTGCTATTTTAAATCACCCAAAAGAGCGTTTTTTGGGGTGATTTATTTTTTTGTGACCACTTAATTTTGAGCAATCTATTTGGCACAAAACAGGCAATCTTTGGTTTCGCAAAACTCACAACATATCCCGGGAGCGATTAATCAGTGCACACTTAGCAGAATCGGCTTAAAGACCGTATAT
>CAYVJW010000022.1:0-18769 GCA_964451885.1 uncultured Candidatus Peribacteria bacterium
TAAGTTTTATGTCAATCTGAAATTCTCTAGCGCTGTAAAAAAGGAATTACCCCCTTGCGACTTGTCACTTGCCCCTAAATTTTATTTTCCCTTGACGTTTTCTCAAGAATTCTTAAAATTCACCTGTTATTTCCTTTAACGTTTTATTTATGAACAACAAAGGTGCTGTCAAAAAAATCAAAGATTTTGATGCTATTGCCCTTTCTATCGCCTCTCCCGAAGAAATTCTCTCCTGGTCTCACGGAGAAGTAACCAAGCCTGAAACAATTAATTACAGAACCCAAAAACCTGAAAAGGACGGGCTTTTTTGTGAAAAAATATTCGGGCCAGTAAAAAACTGGGAGTGTGCGTGCGGAAAATATAAAAGAATTCGCTATAAAGGAATTATTTGTGAAAAATGCGGCGTGGAGGTGACCACTTCCATCGTTCGGCGTGAACGTATGGGACATATAAAACTTGCCGTACCCGTAACCCACAGCTGGTTTCTCCGATCAACTCCTTCGCGTGTAGGACTACTCCTTGATCTGCCAGTAAAAAAACTTGAACAAGTCGTGTACTTTGCCTCATATATCATCGTCGATGTAGATGAAAAAACCCGCGAAGAAGCAATTATCGAATTAGAAGCAGAATACAAAAAAATGTTGGAAACCCAAAAAGCAGAAAACGCCGCCAGCTTAAAAGCCGCAAAGTCAGCCATTAAAAAGGGCGATATGGAAGAATCCGCCTTCACGGAAATGGAAAGGGAAATGGTTGAAAAATATGAGAGCATTGGAGAAAACTTTAAAAAAGCAAAAGAAGAATTGAGCGCCCTGATATCAGGAAGTGTAATAACAGAAACAGAATATCGGGACATATCTATGAAATTCGGCCATGTATTTCGGGCCGGCATCGGTGCAGATGCTATTCGAGAAATCATCCAAAAAATTGATTTGGGCAAATTTATAGAAGATATGAAAGTAGAGATTAAAAAATGCACCGGACAAAAACAAAAAAAATGCATCAAACGCCTTAAACTTGCATCATCCCTCTTGCAAAGCAATATTCAACCAAAATGGATGATAATGACTGTAATTCCTGTTATCCCTCCAGAACTCCGCCCAATGATTCAACTCGATGGCGGAAGATTTGCCACTTCAGATTTAAACGATCTTTATCGCCGCGTAATTAATCGAAATATGCGGCTGAAAAAACTTATCCAACTCGGAGCACCCGAAATTATTTGCCGAAATGAAAAACGCATGCTCCAGGAAGCAGTGGATATTTTAATCTCAAACACAGTACGAAATTCAAGGGCAGGCATGAATTATGTACAAAAACGAAAGCTCCGATCACTTTCCGATATGCTTAAAGGGAAACAAGGAAGATTCCGACAAAACCTGCTCGGAAAGAGGGTGGATTATTCCGGACGCTCTGTCATCGTAGCTGGTCCGGAATTAAAACTACACGAATGCGGACTCCCGAAAACAATGGCCCTTGAGCTTTTTAAACCTTTTATCATTTGCCAATTAATTATACTTGAACTGGCTCATAACGTAAAAAGCGGAGAAAAAATAATTCGGGCAAAAGAAAAAATCGTCTGGGACATATTAGATAAAGTTATTGAAGGTAAATATGTACTTTTAAACAGAGCCCCAACGCTCCACCGGCTTGGAATTCAAGCATTTCAACCACGATTAATAGAAGGAAAGGCCATCCAACTGCATCCTTTAGTTTGTGCCGCATTTAATGCAGACTTTGACGGAGATCAAATGGCAGTTCATCTCCCTCTCTCAGAAAAAGCACAAAAAGAAGCAAGAGAAATAATGGTCTCTTCCCGTAATCTTCTTAAACCATCCTCAGGAGAACCAGTTGTTACTCCTTCCCAAGATATGGTACTAGGATGTTACTTCCTTACTCAAATAAAAGAAGGAAAAAAAGGAGAAGGAAGATATTTTACTTCAGAAGATGAAGCAATTCTGGCATATGAAATCGATCAAATACACTTGCATTCAAAAATTAAAATCAAAATAAACGATGAATTAATAGAAACAACCGCCGGCCGAATCATTTTCAACAAAATCGTTCCCGATAAACTCGGATTTCAAAACAAATCCTTCGGAAAAGAACAGTTAAAAAATATATTATCAGAAATTTATAATAAATGCGGCACAGAAATTGCCAGCAAAGTAGCAGATAACATAAAAAAAGTTGGTTTTAAATACGCAACTAAATCCGGCATTTCAATTTCCGCATTCGATTTTCACGAGTCAAAAAATAAAGGAAAAGTAATTGAAAAAGCAAACTCTATCGTAAATAAAATCAATTCCAAATATAGGTTCGGACTGATAACAGACGAAGAAAGGTATATCCATACGATTAAAATATGGTCAAGAGTGAAAACAGAAATATCGGAAGAAATGGTTCAACAATATGACAATGAAAATGATGTCTTTTATCAAGTAGATTCCGGAGCAAGGGGAAACTGGGGGCAAATCACTCAAATCGCAGGAATGAAAGGATTGGTGGCAAGTCCATCAGGAAGAACTATTGAACTTCCTATCAGATCCAACCTGATAGAAGGCTTCACGATTCTTGAATACTTCATCGCAACCCATGGAGGACGAAAAGGAAAATCCGATACAGCCCTAAAAACTGCTGAAGCCGGTTACCTGACAAGAAGGCTGGTAGATTCTGTACAAGACATTGTTGTTCACGATGATGAGTGCGGCAGCAATAGGTGTAAAGTGATCACCCGAGAGGATTCTATGAGACTCAATATTGATTTTGAATATCGAATATACGGCAGATTTGTGGCAGAAGACATAAAAGCCAAGTCAAAAGTTGTTTTAGCAAAAGGCTCCCTTATAAATGAAGAGAATTTAAAAATAATCGAAGAATATCAATTGGATAACATTCCGATACGAACGGTCATGTACTGTAAAACCTTAGGTGGTGTTTGCCAAAAATGTTACGGATACGATCTGGGAAATAACGCTCCCGTAAAAATCGGTACACCGGTAGGAATCGTTGCTGCCCAATCAATTGGTGAACCGGGAACACAACTGACTATGAGAACCTTCCACATGGGAGGAATCGCAACAGAAGAAGCGTCTATTACTCAAGGTTTAACAAGAGTGGACGAACTCTTCGAAGCCCGATCACCAAAAACTCCAGCAATTTTGGCAGAAATCTCAGGACGTATATCGATTAAAAGAGGGAAGAATGAAACAAAAGTGTTTGTTTCGGCAGAAAAATCAGAAGATGATAAGCATTTATTGGGATTAAACATTGAACCGGTCGTAAAAGTGGGAGATAAAGCCAAAGAAAAACAAATTATTGCCCGTTCAACCGAAGATAAAACCGTTATAAGAGCTCGTTCTACCGGAAAAATAGTCGATATATCTTCAGACCACATTACTATCCACCAGGATGAAAAACAGGAAAAAATATATATCGTTCCACTGCGAGCAACTTTAAAGATAAAAGACGAAGCACATATTTCCAAAGGAGATCCGATCACCACCGGGCACATCGACCTGCGTGAATTAATGGAACTTTCAGGAATAGAACGAGTTCAAGAGTATATACTGTATGAAGTATTAGGAATTTATACATCTCAAGGACAAAACATTAATGAAAAACATATTGAGATCATAGTAAAACAGATGGTTTCAAAAGTCCGGATTATGGACAAAGGAGACTCCCCATTCCTCCCCGGAGACGTAAAAGACGTAATCTTATTTAACCGCACCAACGAAAAATTAATAAAAAAGAAAAAACGTCCTGCTGAAGCAGAAAGGCTTCTTTTAGGGCTTACAAGAATTTCATTGTGGACAGATTCATGGCTGTCAGCTTCTTCATTCCAAGAAACCATTCGCGTACTGGTTGAAGCCTCAACAACCAGAAAAATAGATACTCTTGACGGATTAAAAGAGAATGTTATCCTCGGACGGCTCATCCCAGTCGGAGAACAATATAAAGCAAGGAACAAATAAATAAGGACTTCAACAATAAATTTAAATTTTTTCTCCCATGCCAACAATAAATCAGCTCGTTCGAAAATCACGTAAGAAGAAAATCTCAAAATCAAAGTCCCCTGCCCTGCAGACTATTTTCAATACGCTCAAAAGAAGCCCTCTTGATCTTTCTTCTCCTCAGAAGCGAGGAGTCTGCATAAAGGTATCAACCATGACTCCTAAAAAACCGAATTCCGCTATTCGGAAAATCGCACGTGTACGCTTAACAAACGGTTATGAGGTAAATGCTTACATTATGGGAGAAGGACATAATCTGCAAGAACACTCGGTAGTTTTAGTCCGCGGAGGACGGGTAAAAGACCTAGTCGGAGTACGTTACCATATCGTCCGAGGAACCCTGGATACACAGGGAGTTTCTGATCGACAGCAAGGAAGATCGAGATATGGAGCAAAGAAGGGAAAAAAATAAAAGCTTTTAAAACTGTAAAATCAAGAAATTACCAATCAACTTTTCTCCGCGAAGGTATCGGTCCTTCTTCCGGCAAGTTACTCACAATCCCCTCTTCCAAAGATTCTGTTTGAGCTACTTTTGGCGGTTTTCGAAGTAAAAGAAGGATTGCCGCCAACGGAATCACCAAAGCAATAACCATCCTCACAATCATAATCCACCCCAACTCACTATAATTAGCACTTGTCACCACCTCCCCCGCCTCATCAACCACCTCCCGCGTAATAATAAAAATCTTATTTAAGTATTTTGTAAGCAAACTCCCCGCCGTCAACGCCAAATTCATAAGAGAAGCCCCCACCGCAAACCAAGTTCCCCGATATCCCGCAGGCGCGTAAAAAGCAATGAGCGCCAACAGCGGAACCATGGACACATTCACCAACGGACTCTCCAAAGCCGTATCAAAAAGCGCAATAGTGCGGGCTTCTACCCCTATCATTTCATGCACTCCATAGAAAAGCCCCAGTTCTGGAAGAGATAAAACCGTCTCCACAATAATCAATAAAATCAGAACCGAACGAATCGGCTTGCTGGATATTAAATCGGAAAAAAGCCAAAGCACAAGCAAAGCCGTAGCCGCCCCAATTTGTTTCAGAACTCCGAAAAAAGCTTGGTCAAACCCCAGCACATCAATACTCCACCACTGCATTCCCGGCCCCACCCCGGGAGTGGCCCGATAAAGAAAAAGCGCAATCATGGTCAGGACTAATATTTTGAGCTTATCACGATGAAGCTCTCGGATAACCAACCACATCATCCCGGAAAGCAAAGCCAGAGACACCACGAAAACCACCTCTTGAGAATACGTCCAATTTATCGTTGCCATTACTACCGAAAAAACCGCAAAAGCCAATCCCCCACCCAAAATCTTCATATCAAGAGGCTTTCTTTCGTGTTCTTCTACTGTCTCCAACTTCACAAACATCACCCCGATACATGAAATAATCGGAATCAATAGTGTAGCCCAAAAGATATTTTCATACGGAAAAGTAGCCGCCAGATAACCACTCAACCCTGCCACGGAAAATATGGCAATACTCAATGCCAAGCGCCCCAACACCTGCACCATAGCCAGATCAGCCTGAACATCCTTTTCAGCTCGCACAACTTCCTGACCGGAAGAATTCTCTAAATGTCGAGGAACAACCTCCGTCGACATTGTATCGGCCGTCACATCCTGGATCACAAAACCGAGCGTAGAAAAAACAGCAGACAATAAATAAATGCCGTACTCATTCCCGATCCACATTACCCAATCATATTTCCCTGCCAAACCCGCCAAAAGGCAGGTCCCGATCATCATAAAAATCGCCCCCACAAAAATATAAGCCTTCCTCCTACTCCCAAAAATAGGCACCGAATCCACCAACTGCCCGAACACCATCTTCAATGTCCAAGGCACCATCACCCACACCCCGATAGAAATCAACTGCTCGGCCGAAAGAGTGAGATTTTCTTTCTCCCAGAAAGTAAGCGCAATAGAACTAACCCCAGATAACCCATAAGCAAAATAAACCGTCAAAAGCGGAATGTATCGCTTTTTTATGCTTTTTATGGGGGTAAAAAGGGCTTTTTGGAGTTGGCTCCAAAACCATTGGGTGAGGGTTTGAGATTTGTTCATAGGAATTAAGTATATAAGTATCAAGTATAAAGTATCAAGAAAAATAAAATTTTACATATTAGCAAAAATATATTAAATACCTCTACAAAAACCAAAAAATAATTTCTAATCCTCCTATGTTCTTTCATTTTTCATTCTTAATTTTTAATTATTATTCTCATGCCCTCCTCCCCAGAGACCTCAACAACACCAAAAGACATCCCTCTCCCCGACTCCGGCCTCTCCCCTGAAACAAGAACAAAAATATTTCTAGCCCTCGAAAGAAAATGCCAAACGGGAGTTGAAGAAGCCTATAAAATTATATTCCAAGCAGAATGGCAAAAAACTTATCCAAGTGCCCCATATCATCGGATTGTTGATATAAGAAGAGAAGCTTTTAATGCGGCTGCTGTTCTAATTTCTGACATGACACAATCAGAGCCTTTTGATCATTTGGAGAAGCTTTTGCCTTTGCTCATCAAAAGAGCAAAATTTGATGTGAGAAGGAAACAAAAAGCCGTTGAAATTCATAATAAACCCAAACCTATTGTGAAATTACATCGCAAAAAGCCTCAACTCCCACCCGACCCTTTGCTTTTTCGGGTAGGACAAACTACTAGAAGGCTGCTCAAAGAAACAGGAAAAAACCTTCCGAAAATTTCAAGTGCCATTAAAAAAGCAGTATTAGAGCAAGTAGATGCTGAAACTTCAAATGAAATGATAGAAAGAATTGTAAGGGAAAAAATTGGGAAAGCGACAGGGAGATCTTCATAAAATCAACCTATGCAAAAATTGCACAAGTTGCGAAAAACAGAAAAAAAAATAGACTTCTCCCATGAGCCAAAGTTCCCAAAACAATTCCGAATCAAAACAAATAATCCTCTACAAAACGGAAGACGGAAATTTTTCCGTAGACGTAAAACTGGAAGAAGAAACCGTCTGGCTTACCCAAAAACAAATGGCAGATCTTTTTGCCAAAGACCTCCGAACCGTCAATGAACACATCAAAAACATCTTTCAAGAAGGCGAACTCAAAGAAGATTCAACTATCCGGAAATTCCGGATAGTTCAAAAAGAAGGCAAAAGAAACGTAACCAGAAATGTCGATCACTTTAATCTCGATGCCATTATATCCGTAGGATACCGCGTAAATTCCAAAAAAGGAACCCAATTCCGCATCTGGGCAAACAAAATCCTCAAAGATTATCTCCTCAAAGGCTACGCCCTAAACCAAAAAAGGCTCAAAGACACCGGGCTTGATGAATTTGAAAAAGCCATTGCCCTCATAAAAGAAACCATCGAACAAAAGAAGCTCACCACCGATGAAGCCGAAGGACTTCTGGAAGTGATCACCACCTACACTAATTCATGGGTTCTCCTCCAAAAATTCGATAACAACACCCTCACTCCCCCCACAAAAGAAGCACTCCCCTCTTATATTCTAAATTACGCCGAAGCCGAAAAGGCCATAATGGAACTCAAGAAAACCCTGATAAAAAAAGAAGAAGCCTCGGATTTATTTGGAAGAGACCATGAAAAAATATTAAAGGGGATTTTAGGCAACCTGTACCAAACTTTCGAAGGCAACGAACTATACCTCTCCGTAGAAGAAAAAGCCGCCCACATGCTTTATTTCGTGATCAAAGACCACCCTTTTATAGACGGAAACAAAAGAATCGGCGTACTGCTTTTCATGCTTTTCCTTTCACAAAATAACTACCTGCTAAACGAAAAAAACGAACCAAAATTCAATGATAATGCTCTTGTAGCCCTAGCACTTCTCATAGCCGAAAGCGATTCGAACCAGAAGGAATCGATTATTAAGTTGGTGATGAATTTTGTGAATAATTCTTAATCTATATTCTAACTTCTGATCATATGGCCAAAATTATCTCCGGAAAACGCATCGCCCAAAATCTACTCGAAACCGACCTCATCCCTCGAGTACAAGAGTTGAGTAAAAAAAGTGTACAACCGAAGATAGAAGTAATCTTAATTGGTGACGACCCGGCCTCTCATGTATACGTCCGCCAAAAAGAAAAACTGGCCAAAAAAGCCGGTGTACTTTCGGAAATAATCCGAATGCCAGAAACAATTCCCGAAAAAGAAGTACTGGAAAAATTAGATGAACTAAATAAAGACCCTTCTGTTCATGGCATAATCGTACAAGTCCCCGTCCCCCCGCAAATTTCCGTTAATAAAATAAACGCCATCATTTCCCCAGAAAAAGACGTAGACGGATTTTCCACCCACAACGTCGGCGAACTTTTTCAGGGGCGAAAGACTTTGGAATGCTGCACCCCGAAAGGAATAGTACGCATGCTCGAAGAATCAGGCGTAGAAATCGAAGGCAAACATGTCGTTGTAGTAGGCCGATCAAACAATGTAGGAAAACCCGTAGGCACCCTCCTCCTCAACAAAAACGCCACCGTTACTATCTGTCATTCTCGAACAAAAAATTTGAACAAGGTTTTGAACACTGCCGAGATTTTAGTGGTAGCTGTGGGAAGGCCAGAGTTCATCCACGGCGACCAAATCCCGGAAGGATGCGTAGTAATCGACGTAGGAATCCACCGCAAAGAAAACGGCAAACTCTGCGGAGACGTGCATTTTGAAAGCGCTAAAGAAAAAGCCTCTAAAATATCACCCGTTCCGGGAGGCGTGGGGCCGATGACGGTTTATTCATTGATTGAGAATACTGTTCAGGCAGCAGAACAGTTAACAGTGAAGAATGAACACTGAGGGGAAAACATTGGTTTTTATTTGATTTTTTTCAAAAAAAGTAATAAAATCTTACATGTAAGATTTTATTACTTTTTTAAATTATGGATGCTTCTATTGTCAAACTATCTTCCAAAGGACAATTTACTATACCGATAAGTATTCGGAAAAAATTGCAAACCAGCACGTTATTTGTTTTTTTTGATAAAGGCATAATAAAAGCAAAACCCGTAGACCTGGAAACACTCGCTAACGATACAAACACAGAAAATGAAGATGCATTTTGGCTTGCGGCTACTAATAAATCACTTGATTTTTGGGATAATGAAAAAGATTCCGTATGGGATAATGTTTAGGAACTGTAACAAAATATAAATGAGACAAGGGAGTATTGTAGTTTTACCCATTCCATTCACAGATTTAACTTCTGCCAAACAGAGGCCATGTCTGGTTATTTCAAGCAATAAACTCAACAAACATTCAGACGATTTAATCGTTATAGCTATTACTTCAAATGATAAATTTTCAAAGAATCTACCAAGTATTCCATTACAGCAGTCTGATATGCAAAACGGAACCTTACCAATAAAATCCTACATAAAACTCCAGAAGGTATTTTCTATTCATAAAACATTGGTTCGAAAAGAAGTATGCAAAATAAAACCGGAAGTAATGAATTTGGTTCTTGCGAAATTTGTAGAGTTGATAAAAATAATTTGAAAAATCATATCATCCATGTTATTATACGGATAGTTTTCCGTAATATTTTATACTTATGACCTCTTATCAATCTGATGAACTTATGGCCGCTACTGAAGTAGCAAAAAAATTCGGTTCAGTTTTAACTCGATTATCAAAACACACAGTAAATAAGATTGGCGTACTGAAAAATAATAAACTAGAAGTGGTTATCATTCCAACAGAAGATTATGATCAAATGCAGGAAGCATTGGACATTTTAGAACATCTTGAACTCAAGACACTCATTAAAAAACGAGAAAAAACACCAAGATCAAAATATATTGATTTTGATACAATTTTAAAAAACGACACAAAATAAACTTGGATAAAAATGTACAAAGTTAAATTCCATCCGGAAGCTTATGCAGAATTTGAAAAATTGGATGGACGATGTAAGCAAACAGTAACAAAAAAGATATTAAACATCGCAAAAAATCCTCTCATTGGAAAAGATTTGGGAAATAAAGCCGGCATTGATCTGAGTGGATATAAAAAAGTCTACTCGGACAGAAAGAAGATACGAATTGTTTATAAAATTATTAAGCAAGCGATTTGTATCGATATTATTGCTATCGGAAACAGAGAAGATTTAGATGTATATAAAGCTGCTTACAAGAGAATAGCATGATTTTTGCTTTTTCTCGTTCCCAAACTCCTGCTTGGGAACGAGGAAATTCGGATAGATTCTGTGGTGATTACTTTCATGATAATTATATTTTTAGAATTGAACAGCTCTGTTGTGCTTACGAAGCTACTTGTGGATTCATATTTTTAGTGGCTTTTTATACTTCTTCAGCAACATCAGCCGTCGGCCTCCATATTTTTTTTGCTTGCTCCCTCGTCAACTTCCCTTGAGCAATTAATGCATTTAAATGCCTAATCAGATCATAATCATTTTGAAACCTCATCCACATTTGTACTGTCTGTTGAAAATAAAGGCTAAATGCTACTGCAACATCTGCTGAAACAGGCGCCTCTGCTTCCAGAATAGCATTGATTCGGTCTACAGTTATACCAGTTTCTTCTGCCAATTTTTCCGAAGACAATCCCATTGCAGAGATGTATTCTTCCCGAAGAATATCTCCAGGATGAATGAGTGCAATTTCTTGAGTAGAAGTATCCATGATATAAAAAAGATTAAAAAATAAAAATGTCCCCAATATCAGGATTTTTATTTTGCGTGTCTGGTTTTTCCTTGTCAAGATAGTTTCAACGCATACCACATCTTCTTGTTCCCAAGCTCCCCGCTTGCGAGAACGCACTTGCCTTGGAAGCTCCAGCTTCTTCTTTTTAATTCCCGAATTTTATTCAAAATAATCAATCTCCAAAACTCCTTTCCCACAAACATAATTACTCGCACTCGAATAAGGGACTTAGCAGTAAATAACTTACCAATTTTAATATCTTTTTCTCCGTGTACTTCGTCAGAAAAACTTCGCCATATTATAATATGACTCAGCTTCTCTTTCTCGTACACGAAAAAAAATCTCATCAAACTTGGTAACTTATTTTCTGCCAAGTCCCTAAATCCAATGTTCCGAATTTTTAACCAGCCCCTTCTTTACCGGATTTTCATGAATATAATCAACTTTCTGTGATAATATTTCTTCGTTTTGAATCATTTTCGGGTGTACACCTTCCTGCCAGATCTGATTTATTTGAGTTCGTCTACGCAGTATTGGAGCAATTCGTCAGGCTGTAATTGATCCATTAACTGCGTAGTGTCTCCAAAAAAACAAGCTAGATATGGAAGTAGGAATTATCGTTGCTTTTCTGGTTAACGAATTGGGATTAAGCCGTTCTCAAACGATCTCTATTCTCTCTTTTTTTTGTGGACTGAAAATTTCTAGCTCACAAGTAGATAATCTACTTACTCAAATCGCTAAACTTTGGGAAAAAGAATTCGATGCCATTTCCGATTTAATTGTTCTAGCGACCGTGGTTTATGTGGATGAAACAGGCTGGAGAGTTGGCAAAAAAAATTGTTATACTTGGGGATTTAAATCTCTACTTCATACATTAATGGTTTACGGCAAAAGCCGAGCCGAAGACGTATTGGACAAAATTCTGCCCAGAGAATTATTCCGAGGAACTGGAATCACTGATTGTTTCCAGATTTATGTAGATAGATTTGATAAAGCACAGAAATGTTGGGCGCATTTACTAAGAAAGATTCTCAAACTTCATCTGCTTTATCCCAAAAACAAGGAATATAAAAATTTTCTCAAAAAGTTGGGAAAGATATTTTCGGAATCTAAAAAGTTAAAACAGAAAAATATTCCCATTACGGAAAAAGAAAAACGAATAACAGACTTCCGAAAACAAATTCATGAATTGTGCACTAGAAAAGATGAGAAACTGCCGAAAGACATTCCCAAAGGGATTGTAACGAAATAACTTCCTAATTTTTAGGAAAAATCACATAGTTCCAATTTCCGTGAAAATCTTCAAGTTTAATAGAAATTGAATCCAACTCTTCATCAGATATTTTGATGCCTTTTTCGTATACATTATCATCTAAACAAGCCTTTATTTTAAGCCCATTTTCTGTCGTTGTATTTGAGATCAAATTAATAATAGTAGCTCTATCAAGAAGAGGTTTACCTCTCCAATTTTTTGAAATAAATGAGAACATGCGATGTTCGATTTTATTCCATTTGCTGGTTCCTGGAGGAAAATGAGAGACATGAATTTCTAGGCCGGTTTCTGTTGCAAGCTTCTGAAGTTCAACCTTCCAAAGTCTATTACGAGAACCATTGCTACCTCCCCCATCTGCATTTATATAAAGTTTTGTGGCCTTAGGACGTACTTGTTTACCCATTCCGTGCCACCACTTACGAATACTTTCCACAGCAAATTGTGCCGTGTCTGAGCTTATCCCGACATTTACCCAGCCTTTATTTCGATCAATCTCATAAATACCATAGGGAGCAGCCTTTCCTAACTCTTTATTCGGAAAATCATGTCCATTTACTTCTACTGGTGTTTTTTTGGGGCAGTACTCTTCTCCATTATTTTTATAATTGCCAATATTCTCTTTTTTCTTTGTATCAACTGATATTACCGGTTCACCTACTTCTAAAAACTCCTCAACTTTGGAATTAATAAAATTGAACTGTTCATCTCGATCTGGATGATCAGATCCTTCTTTCGTTTTTTTATTTGCCTGCAAACTAAACCCCATCCCCTGCAATTCCCTACGAACAAGACTGTGACTAGCTTTGTGATGTTGTTGGTTTAACTCTTTAGCTAAATTCCGGAGACTCTTTGATGTCCATTTTAATGGTCTTTCAGGGTCTCCAACGGTTGCTGGATCAACTATTTTTTCTAATTCAGATCGAAAAGAGCTATCTTTTTCTGCGTTCTTTTTTCTGCCTCCTCCCTCCTTTCTAATCCGATTTATAGTTACCAGTTCAGTTTCTTTCTTTTCTAATTCCAGCAATCCCTGTTGAATCGTTTTAAAATCCAAGTTCGTGGATTTATGAACAATTGATTTTCCTCCTTTTCCTATCATTTTCGCTTCTGCTGCTGCCCAAATACGACGACTTCGTTCGTTTAAATACGAGTTTACCAATCCAAATTTTTCTTGGATTATTCTTATCATTTTTTGTTTTTCTCTTTGTGTCACCTCCTTATTGTAGAACTTTGTCTAATTTAGGGAAGTTATTTTGTTACAATCCCAAAGAACATCGAGAATTTGTGAATCTGCAGAAATTGCTGGTCAAAAACATCGGAGATCTCTTTACCTTTGTGCTCGAAAAGAATGTAGATCCAACTAGTAATCTCATTGAACAAGCTTTGCGGAAAACCGCCTTACAAAGAAATGCATATCAAACAAGCAAATCCGATGCCGGAGCTTTCCGTAAATCTATTCTCACGAGTGTTATTTCTTCCCTAAAACAGAATTTGCCGGTTTTCTCCCTCGAGACCGTTCTCGAGGAAGTTAGCCGCTGGCAAGAAAAAGGTGTTTCCCTTTTTGAAGAACAGCTAGCTCAAGTACAAAATTAGGTAGATTTCGTAGTTAATGGATCAATCTTGGCAAAAGCCAGCCAACTTATCCCCAATAATAAAAAATAAGGGGTCCTGAGCATTTCGAATATCAGATTTAAAAATAGAATCTGGATGAAGAGAAATGAGTGAGGATCTTCCGATTAATTTATGGATCAGTACTATAAAGTAGTATTATTCAAAAAAATAAAACATGGGACAACAGGGCTTCGTTTACATTATGGGCAGTAATTCCTTGGTACTTTATGTTGGCTCAACTGACAATCTCGAAGAGAGGGTTTATTCACATAAAACCAAAACAGAAAGGAGTAGTTTTACAACTCGTTATAACGTAAATAAACTACTTTACTATGAAGCTGGAGAATCTTTGAATTCAGCTTTAGAGAGAGAAAGGCAGATCAAAGGCTGGAAAAGAATAAAGAAATTAAATCTCATTAAAACTAAAAATCCTTACTACAAGGACATTGCTGCTAATTGGTTTGATGACTAAATAGTCGGTAGATCCTTCGCTTTTTCATAAACCTTTGATTCATTCCCTCTCTTAAGTGCCTGAAAAAACTCAGGACCCCTGTTTATTTTTTTTCAGGTTCTTAGGGCCTGGAAGAAAATAACCTTTCTGCTGTATCCCATTTTTGCTTTGACTTTCTATGTCCTCTCGCAGTCTCTGGATCAATTACGTCAGGCTTTAATTTGGCTTTTTCCTCTTTCGATGTTATAGTAACTATAGATATTTAATATTTTCCAAATGCCAACTCAAAATCAACCTCATTCAGCAATGATAAAAATACCTTTGGCCGCATTACGATGTATCTTAAGCTATCCAAAAGATAACAAGGTTATTTGTGAAATAGACACAAGCTCATTGAAGTCAGAAAATTCTCCAGAAACGCTGGATGAAATTATCAATGACGCCCGTATTGAATATGCTCTAGGAAAAAATAAATCATTCACAAATGCTAGCGATCTCATTGCTGAATTAAGATCATAAATTCATGCAAGTACGCCTTTCTCCGAAATTCAAAAGATCTTACAAGAAATTGCCTGCCGATATTCAGGATGATTTCGACATGAAAATTCTCCTTTTTATGAAAAATCCAAATACTCCAAAACTTAAAACACATAAACTGAAAGGAAAATTACAAAGTTGTTTATCATTTCATCTTCGTGATGGTCATAGAGTGCTTTTTGAGTTTTCCCTAGACAACTCTGTAGATCTTTTAGACATCGGTCCACATGACAAATATTCTCAATGGGGCAAATAAGGCAAAAACTTGAAAACTCTTTTGTAAAATAATTAAGAAGTCGCGATAAATAAAATTTTTTCTTCTCGTTCCCAAGCTCCCCGCTTGCGAGAACACACTTGCCTTGGAAGCTCCAGCTTCTTCTTTTTAATTCCCGAATTTTATTCAAAATAATCAATCTCCATCATAACCCAATTAATTTATCAAAACTAATACCCCCTCGGACAATACCTACGCTCATAATCCGCAAAGCTCGATCCACTATCTCCCAGAACATTAGAAACTGCTTTTCTCGCTACCTCTATCATGAGCAACCCGGACATGATTTTTTCTTGGAAAGCCGGATTATTAAGTTTTTCAACAATTTCTTCTGCCTCTTCTTGTGTCAGATTTCCATTCTGAAAGTCAGGAATCAACTCTTCAAACATCATTCCTAATGTGGTATCACCTAAAGCCATATCTCCTCCCACTGATGACAAAGCGCCAATCTCCCAAGCTAAATCCAATTCTCCATCTATCTCGACTCTCTGTGCTGCCGCTTTAAAACGAGGCAGATAAGCTACATCATAAACGCCTATCCCCATTGCATTCGCTAATTTTTGTTTTAACTCCTTCAATTCTTCCGGAGAAAAACAAATGCCGATTTCCTGTGAATTTTCCATTTTTAAATAAATTATTAAATAAATTAAAGACCTCTTCTGCTCGGTCGATAAATAGTTGGTTTATGGAACACGTTGGCCAATGCCGTTCGGTGAGCTATATCGATTTTCCGAGAGGATATCACCGTCAGAATTGCTTCCTGGTTACCACTCTTCATAATTTGCTCTCTCCCGGCAATACTTGCTTCCAAAGCGGCAATATAATTCTTGCGAATATCCGCGTCCTTTGGATTCTGCTTATAGAGAGGATAATAGTATTCCACCTGCTGTATAAGCAAAATGTATTGCTTTACAAGCTTTTCAGCATCATTTCGGTCTGCTTTTTCAAGACTTTTTGTCACCTGATCAGTCACAGATTGGACAGACAAATCAAGAGCTTCTCCGGCTTGAACGTTTTCGTAGGCAGGAACGCTGGAGAGAGAAAGCGCTAATGCCAGAGTTGATAATTTTGGGGTTTTCATAATTTAAAGTGGTAATTAAATAAATAATTTTCTCTTATGCTTCTTCCATAAGAATTCCATTAACTAAATTGTTAAGCGCTTCTTCCGAAAAGGAGGAATTTCTAACTTTCACTCGAATAGCCAAAGGAATCTTTTGAATTATTTTTTCCGTCGTTTCATCATCTAATCCAATTTTTGCCGTAATTTTTACAACCTCCTCACGGACATAATTTTCAAAATAATCCAATACCTTCCCAATTCCGATAACTATCTTCGGATAATTGGCTGCGCCAGTCACAAGCCTAATGTATAATGGCTGATCAGTGATAAACAACTGAGCTCTTATTGCTTCCATCAATTCCTTGTCAGAAACATCCAGTTTATACTTTTTGGCAATATCAATAAACATTTCATCCATTTCCTTTATTCTTGCATCAAACGCAGCCTTCATTTTCGCCTCCCATTCCGGATCACGACTTTCCGGGTTTACTGATATTTCAGTACTCGCGATTTGAAGTCCGTCTTCCTGGCTAGGATTCGGGACATCAAGATTTGTGGAACCAGTTTCAATAGTTTTCATTTTTAAAATTAGTTAGGAAATAAAAATGATTTATTATTGTGTCAATATTGACGCTCTTGTTTATATATTATTTTCTAAGGAATGTCAATGCTCATTCAAATAATAAATAACAAAATGTGCTATTTTTGGCTTAAATAAGCGAAAATGAAAATGTCAACCACTAGCTGACAACACAGAACAAAAGACATTCGACAAATGAAAAACCGGACAAGTTATTAGCTTGTCCGGCCCTTTCGTCTGTTTCTGCAATTATGTAAACTGCAGAAGTTTTCGCCTTAGCCTAAATCGTTATACGAACATATCCACATGTTCAACGATCCAAGCCGCCATGGGATACGATCTCATCGCCATCAGAACATCATAAGTCCCTTCCAAGTCACGCATAGCTCGCGCAACCCAGTAGTTATGATGATTGTCCCGATGGGTGTCTGTTTCATCTCGCCTGAAGCCATCTCCAAACGAAAAGAAACCGTGTTCCTTACTCATGACAATCTCCTTGTTGGCGGTTGGCGGAAAAAGGATGATGTTTCAAGAAGAAAATAGATCAAACTTTATTTCCAAAGCATTCGGTATAATTTTAGGGGCTTGGCAGAAAATATGTTACCAAGTTTAATAAGATTTTTTTTCATGTACGAGAAGGGAAAGGTGAGTCATATTGTAATATGGCGAAGTTTTTCTGACGAAGTACATGGAGAAAAAGATATTAAAATGGGTAAGTTATTTTCTGCCAAACCCCTAAATTTCATCCGAAATTTCAACCATTGGATAAAGCATATACTGTCCAGACGAAGACAGCGACCAAATTTCACTCCTCAGGCAATCACATTTTTCCCTGCTGGAGAATGACGATTTATAAAAGAACAAGATTATTAAAACAGTGTGATTATAGTATATTTATTTAGTTTTGTCAATACTATTGACAAAATAACAATTAAAAAACTTGTTTTTGGGCTTAAACAAGCGAATCTAAATATGTCAACTACTAAATGACAACATGTCTAATGTTTGCTATAATTAGACCATAAACAACCAAAATATGATCAAAGAAACCCTCCGTTCCCTCGGCTTTTACGACCGGGAAATCGAAACTTATCTCACGGCTCTTTCCCTGGGATCAACAACCGTTTCCGTCATATCAAAAAGAACCAAAATCCCCAGAGGAACCACCCACTACATCTGCCAGGAGCTGGTAAAAAAAGGCCTCCTTACGATGGTGGAGAAAGGAAACACATTTATTTTCAGCCCCGAACCGCCGGAAAAACTTTTAAATTCCATTGAGTATGAGGAAAAAACGCTTCATGAAAAAAAAGATCAGGTAAATCGGATTGTGGGGGAGTTGAGGGGGATGATGAATCCACATAGTGTGTTGCCGAAGGTGAGGTTTTATGAAGGAGTGGATGGATTAAAAACAATGTTCGAAGACGCGCTAAAACATGGAATCCACTTATATGGGATTTTAGCTTTCGATACAGAAACACATCCCGATATTATGAGTTATTTAAAGAATATTTATACAAAAAAAAGAATAGAGCTTGGTAATTCGGCTCATGCCTTATTTAATGATAACGAAATCACACGAGAATATCGAAAGAATGATAAAAAAGTAAAACGGATCAGCATGCTCCTCCCTAAAGACAATTTCCCCTTCTCATCAAACTGTCACATCTATGACAATAAAATTGCATTTTATAGTACAAACAAAAACGATCTGACGGGAGTTCTAATTGAAAACCAGCTTGTACGTGAAACTCAATTTTCAGTTTTTAAAGCAGCTTGGAACTATGCAAAATTATTAAAGGTTAATACACAATACAAAGATATAAATATCTAAGACACTGTCTTAATTATTTTTTTCAAAAGCAATATAAGTTCTATTTAAATCGTGCCTATCTCCAACTTTATTGTGAAAAACACGGGTTAGTACATAACCTTTTTGAAAACATTCTTTTGAAAGACGTAAAAATTCATCTTGATGTCCAACATTAGTATTAACTTCAAAGGCTTCAATATCATCATTTATTGATGGTCTCTCTAAAGCTAATTGTACAATTTTTTCTCGAGAAAGTTTTTTTGATTTGTATTCTTTTCGTATCCGCCCAAAATTCCAGGGTAAACACTACGCACTAGCAACTCGTTGACGAATCAAATCGGCGAGCGAAGGCAATTTATAGTTTTTGCTAACTCGATCAAAAAGATAGTCATGAATATTAACCCCAAGCTTTTTTGCTGTTTCGACAATGGTCAAAAAGGTATCAACAACTGTAACTATTCAGCACAAAAAAAAGTCCGAAAAAACTTGACAGGTATTTTGGGTA
>CAYVJW010000023.1:0-6353 GCA_964451885.1 uncultured Candidatus Peribacteria bacterium
GGGAGGCAGATAGCAAGATGGCAAATGAAGTTAAAAAAAACTAAGGATTCGTCCCCCTACTTTTCCCTTCCTTTTCCCCTCATAATCTGATATAATAATCAGATTATTTAACAATAATGCTCGAGCTCTCCCTCACCCATCCTCTTCTAAAATTAATGATCGCCATACTTCTAGGGGCGTTTCTTGGCATTCGCCGAGAAATGAAGGCTCAGGGCTCCATCAAGCACCAAAGTTTTATGGGAATCCGCACCATGACTTTGCTCTGTGGAATGGGAGCAATTTCTACATTTTTTGAAGCTTTTCCTCTGCTCCCTTTTGTTTTTTTTGCAGGAATACTCGTGTTAGTTGGTATTGCCTATACTCACGGAAGCTTTGCAATGAAAAGAATCGGCATTACCACGGAGCTGTCAGCCATCCTAATTTTTTGGATCGGAGTTTTGGTCGGATTAGAGGAGGCCATTCTGGCCGTTATACTAACTATTTTTCTGGCCAGCCTGAACGCTTTTAAAGAAAAGCTCCACGGATTTGTCGGGACACTGAACGAAAAAGAATGGGTCGGCGCTCTGCAGCTTTTAATTATCTCCGGCGCAATCCTTCCTTTTCTCCCCCATGAGCCAATTGATCCCTGGGGAGTACTTGTTCCTTTTCGTGTGTGGCTGCTTGTTATTTTGATTTCCGGAATTGGATTTATGGGATATTTTCTGATTAAATATTTCGGCACAAAAGGAGGTGTCCCGCTTACGGGTTTTTTGGGAGCTCTTGTTTCCAGTAACGCAGTAACTGTTTCCATGGCATCACAATCAAAAAAATTCAAAATATGCGGAATTTTTGCCACAGGAATATTAATCGGACTCGCTACCATGCAGCTACGAGTTGTCCTAGAAATTTTAATTCTCGGAACGGCTCAACTTACTTCTAGCATAATAAGCATCCCTATTGCCATGGCCACAGCAAGTGGAATTGCCGCATTTTATTTTTTCCGACAAACCTCTAAGAAAAATTATTTTTTCTGGGAAAAAGAACCTGAATTAAAACTGGAAAGCCCGTTTGAATTAAAGCCAGCATTACAATTTGGAATTATTTTTGTGTTAGTTTTATTTGCCGTGGTATTCGGTAAAAAATATTTCGGCGAACCCGGCGTTTATTTAGCCTCCTTGTTTTCGGGCATAATTGATATAGATGCTATTGTTCTATCAACACTGGAATCAGTAAGGCTTGGCGAATTAGACCCCCATACTGCAAAAAATTCGATTGCCATCGCCCTTTTCACGAATACCATTATAAAAATCGGGTTTGTCGCTCTTTTGGGATCTAAAGAATTATTGGAAAAAATAACAACAGGAGTACTATTTATAACATTAATCGGCGTATTGACATTGTTCTTAACATAAAATTTAGAAATTGAATTCAACCTTCTTCTTGCTTTTTTTTCACAAAAGTGTACTATCTACCCCACTTTATTCATTTTAATTCACTAAATCATTTCAAAATGGCACAACAAGACAATCAGGGCGTTCTAGTTACCGCTGCGGGTCTACAAAAACTCCAGGAAGAACTTGAAGACCTGAAAACAAAAGGGCGAAAAGAGGTCGCCAAAAGATTAGCCGAAGCAATTTCTTACGGAGATCTATCCGAAAACTCGGAATATGACGAAGCAAAAAACCAACAGGCCTTCATCGAAGGGCGAATTGCCGAACTTGAAGAGCAGATAAAATACGCAAAAGTCATAGGAAGTTCCAAGTCACAAGCAGGAATAGTACAAATCGGATCTACCGTAAAATTGCAACGCAAAAATGACAAAGAGTCTCACGAATATATGATTGTCGGATCCACAGAGGCCGACCCTATCATGCATCGAATTTCGAATGTTTCTCCCGTCGGAAAAGCCGTTCTAGGGAAAAAAGCAAAAGATAGCGTAAATATAGATGCTCCGGGGGGGACATTTGTGTATAAAATTTTGGAAGTGTCTTAGTATTAGAAATTATCTCCAAGAATCTCCAAACACCTCTGAACATCACTAAAACTCGTCTCTCTCCCAAGAGAAATCCTCACCCCCCTCCCAGAATCTTCTTCGGAAACCCCTAAATTCTTCAATACGCTAGACCCTCTCACACAACCGCTGGCACAAGCACTTCCGGCAGAAATAGAAAGTCCTCCCAGGTCACACTTTGCCACAAAAAGCCCCGATGACATACCCCCGCCAAGAAGAAAATGAAAAATATGGGGCAAAAAATTTTTTTCCGGAGTGGTGATACGAAGATGCGGCCATTTTTCTTGAAAATAATTTCTAATAAACCTATGCAGCTCCTGCCATTTATTGTTTAAGCCGCTTCTGCCGCGTTCATGTAACTCAAGAGCCTTAGCAATTCCCGCTACGGCCTGAATATTTTCTGTTCCCCCGCGCAATCCAAACTCCTGACTCCCTTTAAAAATCGGTTCCAGCGGCGTGTTCTTATTTTTAAGCAATATTCCGCTACCCTTCGGTCCGCCGAATTTTTCTCCGGAAAGGGCAACGAAATCGGCACAAAGTTTTTCAAATGAAATTGATTCTGTAACAATAGAGGCAGCACAATCCACAATAAAAACCGGGAAATCATCACCCTTGTCAGACATAGCCTTTATAGCCTCCCCTATTTTCTCAACCGGCTGCAAAAGTCCTATTTCCGAATTTCCATGCTCTACTGCGACAAGAGCCGAACCCTTGAAAAAATTAGGATCAAATGTTTTTTTCGCAAAAAAACCATGCTTATCTAACGGCAAAAAACAAACCGCTGCTCCAAAATGTTTTTTCAAAAAATCTGCCGCCCCCCGCACACAAGCATGCGAAAGAGGAGAGACCCAGACCGTCCCACCTCCACTTCGGCGTGCCAAATACCCTCCGATCATTGCCAAGTTCAAACTTTCCGTAGCCCCCGAAGTAAAAATAACTTCTGAAGCATTACAACATAAAATTTCTGCACATTTAATCCGCGCTTCATCCAAAATACTCTTCGCTTCTCTCCCATGGAAATGAATTGAGCTGGGGTTTCCAATGATTTTGCATGCCCGTTGCATCGCTTGTATTGCCTCCGGATAAAGAGAGGTGGAAGCCGCGTGATCAAGGTAGATTTTGTCAGACATGATAAAGTTAAAAAGTTTGTAAGGTTCTATTATTTCCTCTAAGCTCTACCCTCTACTAACTAAGTTCTATTGTTTCCCCCTTCTCATTACAAATAAAAACCTCCGGTTCGAGCTCAATTCCCTTTTTATCAAGTACAATTTTTTTCCATTTTCGAGCCAACTCTAAAATCTCCACCTGCTTTGCCTGGTCGAGGTTCAGAAAAAAATTTGCGTGTTTTTCCGAAATTTTCGCATCCCCAATTCGATCTCCTTTTGCTCCGCATTCATCAAGCAATTTTCCGGCAATATTTCCCGAAGGGTTTTTAAAAAGGCATCCTCCTGATCGTCCGGGAGGATTTTTTTTCCAGCGCTCGGCAAGAATTTTTTTTGTTTCTTGTTCTGCCCGAAAACAACCCCGGCTAATGTCCCCTTCAATGGGATTAAATTTAAATGTCCCCCTTACAATACACCAATCCGGCTTATGCTTAAAAACACTTTCCCTATACCCAAAAACACATTTATCAACCGGAGTAGTATGCATTATCCCGCTTTCATCCAAATGATCGACCGAAACACAAAAATCTGAAACCGCCCTCCCCAACGCTCCAGCATTCCCCCGCAAAAAACCTCCTACATTCCCCGGGATTCCACTCAAATTACAAAGATCCGCAAACCCCCTTCTGTTCGATGACTCGATAAAATCCTGAAAATTCTTCCCCGCCTCAACAGTAGCCAAATTCCCCTTCCAAATAATTTCTTCAAATTTCAGAATAAACACCCTTCCACGAAAACCCTTGTCCGAAAATATAATATTTGATCCCTTTCCCAAAACAACCTTCGGAATCTTTTGTGCCACAGTTTCCGCCCAAATATCCGAAAACTCTGAAATATCATCTACTTCCCAAACTTCATCGGCAAGCCCCCCTACGGCGTAGAAGGTTATGTCTGAGAGAGTACTGTTGTAGAAAACTTGGATGGACATCAAACCCAAGATACAAGACACAAGACACAAGACACAAGACAAAAAACAGAAAAAAGCTTCCCAATCATGAAACCAACGACACTTTCCTCCTCAAATACCACATCCCCCCTACAGCAAGAAGAAAAGCAATTTCCGGATGCATAGGATCAAATCGGAAATCGAAAGCAAAATAGGCAAACAATCGATTTAACTCAGAAGTGTCTAACGACAGATTAAACATAGCATGAACAATGATCGCCACCAAAAAACCTTCAAAAATAACCCCTCGAGCATAATGCCCTCTCATGGTCGGCCAATGAGAAAAAAGCAAATGCTTCCGAGCAATGTGAAAGGTTATTATTTGCAACAAATTCCTTTTCCGAAACGGAATAAAAATAGCCTTAAGAGGAGATTCGTGATGTCCCTTGTGAATTGTTTCGGCCAAATAAGCCCCCACATAAAAAAGCCCAAAAACCGCCGTAGTCACTCCGTGCAAAAGCGTCGATGTCCAGAATCTTCCCTGAAACAAAAGCCAGAAACTAGGAGAAAATCCGGCAATTTCATAGGCGTTTACCAAATAAACCAGATTCTCCGCCAAAGCAAATCCCAACCCAACCGAAAACCCATACACCACTCCTCCCGCAATACTTTGAAAACGCTCTTTTACCAGCTCCATAGCCATAATAGCAAAAGCCACCTTAAAAAACTCCTCTCCCACAATCTTCAACCAAAAATTTTCAAGACCAACCTTCTCTCCAAAAACAGCAAAAGCCACCGCCGACAACATCCCCGCATCAAGCGCCAAAAAGAATAAAACGAGCGGATCCTTTTGTTTTCGCTCCCTCTCAAAAAAAAGCAACCAAAACCCCGCTCCCAAAAACGAAATGGGCAAAAAAGAAGTCCAGAAATATTCATGGGAAAGTATATCGAGAAACATGGGCTAAAAAAATTAAATAATCAGCTTATTATAAAGGGTTTTTGGAGGAAAGTCCAGAGAAATAAAAAAATTTGCCCTCCAACAACCAAAGCCATACACTAGAAGAAGTCAAAAACAATGAAAAAAATAAAAAAAAGCATTCTTTCTTTCTTATCCCCAACGCTTTTATCAATAGCCAGCACGCTTTTTTCCCTACTAATCGCCACCATCATCTACGCCACCACCACGACCCACTCCCCCATGCCCCTTCCCGCAGACAAAACCACCAGCTCAACAACCACCGCAGCAGAATGGAACCAACTCGCCAGAATGCTCAACGGAATGAACGGCACTTGCCCTTCCGGGAAGTATCTGGTGGGGGTTAATCGTGATGGAGGGAGGGAGTGTAGGGATTTGCCAGCGAGCACAACCAGCAGCCCTCTTGTTCACGATGAACACTCTGAAATGCAGTGTACTGACTTAGGCGGAGAAGTGTTTCAGAACTTCTGCAAAATAATCGATAACACATGTCCTCAGGGCTGGAGTCCCTTTCTTAACTGGAGTACAACCAGAACTACTCATTGTAAAAAAACAGGACACACCTATGATAACCCCTGTATAAAATGTAGTACCGGACAACATGATTTTGACAACCTGGCTCCTGAAGTGTGTACATATCATGATAGTTGGGTAACCAGTACAGGAAGGTGCCTTTCGCCAGATTATTCGTGTATTGCTGAAATAACTTCTATCGGATGTTACTAGTGGGGAACGCAAGCCCCACGATCAGCCAATCGTTTTACATCTTTGCGAAAACGACCTGTAAAAATTAATCGAGGCATTTTTGTATGACATCAGTTCCTGATTCTGCCTCGAAAATATTTCCTTTCTCTAAATCCTTAAACGCTTCTTTCTCTGCTTGTTTGTTAAGATCTTCTAAAATACGAGATTCGATTTTATAATAAATTCGAATCAACTCTTTTTTTGGGGCGGTTTGAACAAGTTGATCAAGAGTCATAACAAAAGTGTTAAGGATCTTGGCAGAAAATAAGTTATCAAATTTGGTAGGTTGTTTTCTACTAAGACCCTAAGTATTATATAAAAAAAATCAAATTTTCTGTCCCTCCGTTCGCCCCCCCGGTAATTCGCGTTTTTCTTTGACTTTATCAATACAATCAGATACAATCATCTTAGAAATTATCAATCCTCGCATAATGACCGAAAACGACAATCAAAAACTCGATTTGCTCGTCAAAATAGCCGAACAAACGGAAAAGAGATTTGATCAAATTGACAAGCGGTTTGAACAAATGGAAAGCAGGTTTGATCAAATTGACAAGCGGTTTGAACAAATGGAAAGCAGGTTTGATCAAATTG